>CACKSM010000007.1 GCA_902602885.1 uncultured Alphaproteobacteria bacterium | reverse complement strand
TACTATGAATTCCTAAAGTTAAACCATAATTCAATGAATTTATTTGATTGCATAATTCATTTAAATTTTTCGATTTAAAAGTTAACACGTGAAGAACGGGGCCAAATATTTCATCCCTTACATCACTTATATTTTCATCGATACCACCTTGAGGCATTTGCCAATATCCACTTGGATGATCTAATCTTCGACCAACTAAAATTTGATTTCTTGCATTGAGAATCATCATTCCCACACATTTTCTATATTTTTTTTGCATTATTATTCTTGAGTTTCATTAAAGAGACTTACACCTTGCACAAGATCAAAGGCTCTTCGAAGTTGATAATCAATCTCTAAACGTTTTTCAAATTCACTTAATTCATTATCTTCATTTTCTTCTATATCTTCTTCATTATTTTTATCAAGAGAGTCTTTTAGATCCGATTCAGAAAATCTTTTATAATCAAAAGATTCAAATTCTCCTTGTTCAATGATTATATCTGGAACAATACCCTTGCCTTGGATTGATTCACCTGAAGGAGTATAATATCTGGCGGTAGTTAATCTTATACCAGTTAGATTATCACTATTTGAAACTTGGAAAGGAATTATTGTTTGAACTGAACCCTTTCCAAAAGATTGTGTACCTATAATGATTGCTCTTTTATGATCTTGAAGTGCGCCTGCAACAATTTCAGAAGCTGATGCAGAACCACCATCAATAACTACAACAAGTGGTTTTCCATTAGTTCTATCAGATTTTTTTGCACGATATCTTCTTATGTCTTTTTTATCTCTACCTCTTGTTGAAACAATTTCTCCTCTTTCCAAGAATATATCCGTTACCTTAACTGCTTGTGTAAGAAGACCACCTGGGTTTGACCGTACATCTAAAACGTAACCTTTTATTTTCTTTTCTTGTTCAATCTTTTTTATAGCATTTAGAAGACCACTTTCTGTTTGTTCATTAAAAGATGTTATTCTTAAGTATCCAATATTGTTAAGCACTTCACTTTTAACTGATCTAATTTTGATATAATCTCTGATAATTTCAATCTCAAAGGGTTCAGTATTTGCTCTTGAAATAGTAATTACTATTGGCTCACCTTTTTTGCCTCTCATTAATTCAACAGCTTCATTTAGAGTTAGACCAAAAACAGGTGTTTCGTCTATTTGAATAATATAATCACCTGCAAGAACTCCAGCATCATATGCCGGTGTGTCTTCTATCGGAGCAATGACTTTCACAAAACCTTCCTCCATGGTAATTTCAATACCTAATCCACCAAATTTACCCTCAGTATCCATTTGCATTTCTTGAAATACTTCTTCATTCATAAAACCAGAATGAGGATCTAAACCTGACAACATTCCATCAATCGCTTTTTCAATTAATTCTTGATCCGTAACCTCTTCCACATAGGAAGATCTTACCCTATCAAATACTTGTCCAAATAGATCTAAATATTTATATTTTTCTTCATCTGAAGAAGATCCATATGTTTTAGGTGCAAGAAGTGTAACGAGGGTGAACAGTAGTATTACTTTTAAAAATACATTTTTTGAAATTATCATATATTTTAAGCTAGTTTAGTTTGTGAAGAATCAAAGCTTACTTCCCATAATTTTTCTAATGCATATAATTCTCTAATTTCTTGTCGAAACAAATGAACAATGATCTCACCTGCATCAACAATTATCCAGTCACATTGAGGTCTTCCTTCAGGATTCGGACATTTTATCCCTGCTTTTTTTAATTTTTTTACCATTTCATCTGCTGTAGCATCTGAATGTCTAGTTGATCTACAGGTAGCAATCACAAAGGCATCAGCAACGGATGATTTATTAGATAAATCAATTACTTTTATATCTTCAGCTTTTGCATCACTTAGTATTGATACAATATTTTCTGTTAATGAAGTAATTTTATTAATATTTGCCTCTTAATTTATTTCTTTGATTTCTAATTTCAGATGATGAAATTTTAATTTCTTTATTTTGAATCAAAGTCCATGCAGGAATTTTTTTTGAAACATGTTCTATGTCTTGAGCTATATATTTGTGATGAATAAATTTTTTTGCTGCAACACTTTTCAAAGCATTTGTATTATATCCATGTCTTCTAAAAATAACAATAGAGATAATATGAAAAATTGATTGCCATTTTTCCCATTCGTGGAAATTAACTAAATTGTCTGCACCCATTAACCAAAAAAATTTAATATTTTTATAATATTGAATTAGAAATTTAATTGTTTGATAAGAGTATTGAGATTTAATTTTTTTTTCTACTTCTAATATTTTTATAGGAAAATTTTTTGTAATTTGTTTACAATTTTGTAATCTTTCTTCGTATGTTGCAGGTTTTGAAATCTTCAAAGGGTTCTGAGGTGTAACTAACCACCAAATTTCATCTAGATGTAATACTTTTTTAGCTTCATTTGAAATAAATAGATGCCCTCGATGTGGCGGATCAAAAGACCCTCCCAGAAGTCCAATCTTTTTCAATTAAGGTCTTTCCTGACCACTACCATTAACTACATATTTAAATGTAGTTAAATGTTTTGTTCCCACTGGTCCTCTTACATGTATTTTGTCTGTTGAGATTCCTATCTCAGCACCAAAACCAAATTCACCGCCATCTGCAAATTGTGTAGATGCATTTTTAAGTATTATTGCGCTGTCAATTTTATTATAAAATTTTTCAAAGGTTTTTTCACTTTGTGTAATTATACTTTCCGTATGTCCAGAAGAATAATTATTTATATGCTTAACCGCTTCATCAACTCCTGAAACAATTTTTACTGATAAAATTTTATCTAAATATTCTAATGACCAATCTTCTTCACTTGCCGTTTTAAAATCGTTATCTAAAGACTGAATATATTCATCGCCTCGAATTTCACAATTTACTTCTTTTAGAGGTTTTAATATTTTCATTGCTTCGTCTTTAATTTTTTCATCAATTAAAAGTGTTTCTGCAGCACCACAAATTTCAGGACGTCTCATTTTACTATTAAAAACTACTTTTTCAGCAATGCTTAAATCAGCATCTTTATCTACATACACATGACATATACCATCTAAATGTTTGATAACGGGTATTTTGCTTGCTGAATTAATTTTTTCAATCAAACCTTTGCCACCCCTAGGAATAATAACGTCAACATAATCTCTCATGCTTAGTAAATGATCAACTGCTTCTCTTTCAGGTGTATTAATCATTTGGACACAATGTTCTGGGAGGCCAGCTTCCGTGAAAGCATTTGTAATATTATTTACCAATTCTTTAGAGGAATGAAAACTATCACTACCACCTCTTAAAATTATACAATTACCAGATTTTATGGAAAGACAAGACGCATCAACAGTGACGTTCGGTCTGGATTCATAAATTACCCCTAATACACCAAGTGGTGTTGAAATTTTACGAAACTTTAAACCATTAGGTCTTTCCCATTCTTCTAACGTAATGCCAATTGGATCTGGTATTTCGATTATATCTTCAATTGATGTAATCAATCCATCAATAGATTTTTCAGTTAATGTAAGTCTATTTATTAAAGGCTTAGCTAAAGATTTTTTTTCACCATTTTCTAAATCTATTTTATTTGCTTCAAGAATTTTATTTCTATTTTTATCTAAATTTTTAGTGAGTTTTGTTAAAGCAAGATTTTTTTGATCACTGCTACAGACTTTCATATTTAGAGAGGCAGATTTTGCTTTTTTGCCTAATTCAATAATATTATTTTCAATACTCATGTAGAAAGCTTAACTAAATTATCTTTATGTACCACTTCCTCTCTTCCTTCGAAACCTAAAACTTTATAAATTTCTTTACTTTTCTTTCCAATAATTTTTTTTGCATCATTAAAATCATAAGCAGATATACCTATTGCTACCTTCTGACCATTCTCAACTAAGATAGATATTACATCACCTCTTTTGAACCTTCCCTTGATATCTATTACACCTGCAGGAAGAAGACTTTTATTTTTCAAAATTGCATTTTGAGCCCCTGTATCAATAATAATTGATCCTGATGGTTTTAAATGATTTAATAACCATTTCTTTTTGGACGAATTGGTAGAAGTTAAGGGATAAAAAATTGTTGAATTTTTTTTATTAATATTACTGATTGGTCTGTTTTTATCACTATTAGTGATTATTGTAGCACAACCGTTTCCAGCACATATCTTTGCTGCTAAAATTTTTGTGGCCATTCCTCCACTACCTAACTCAGAAGATTGATAATTACCAAGTTCTTCAATTTTTTTATCAATTTTAAATACCTCTGAAATTTTTTTGACATCCTTATCTTTTTTTGGATTACCTTGATATAAACCATCAACATCACTTAATAAAATTAATAAATCAGCTTCAATCATTTGTGCTACTCGGGCTGCAAGTCTATCATTATCACCATAGCGAATTTCCTCAGTAGCAACAGTGTCATTTTCATTAATGATTGGGATTATGTTTTTACTTTGTAATGATGATATTGTATTTCTAGCATTTAAATATCGTCGCCTTTCCTCGCTATCTTCTAATGTTAATAAAATTTGAGAAACACCTATCTTGTATTTTCCTAGTTTATTTCGCCATTGATGGGCTAATTCAATTTGACCAACTGAAGCTGCTGCCTGTTTATCTTCTAATTTTCTTAAATTTGTATTTGAAATACTTTTCGCACCTAAAGCAATAGCTCCAGAACATACAATCACAATTTTTTTTGTTTTATTCAATTCCGCAATGTCTTTACATAAATTATCTAACCACTTAGATTTGATCTTTTTTGTTTTCGAATCAACAATTGAATTTGAACCAATTTTTACAACTACTTTTTTATATTTTTTAATCATTTGTGATTTCATTATATTTGAATAAATAATCAATTAGATCATCTATACCTTCATTATTAAAACTTGATATAAAAAGAATATCAGAATTTAACTTTTGATTGATCTTAATTTTTTTTTGCTCTAAATTTTCATTAAGTAAATCAACTTTGGTTAAAACAATTATTTCTTTTTTTGAGGATACTTTTTCACTATATTTTGAAATTTCGTTTCTTACTGTGATATAGTTTTCGTACCAATTTTCGTCATTTATATCTACCAAATGAAGTAAATATTTACACCTCTCAATATGTGCTAAAAATTTATCTCCCAAACCTTTTCCCTCATGCGCACCTTCAATCAACCCTGGGATATCTGCTAATACAATTTCTTTATCAAAGCGCTTCACGGTACCAAGCACAGGATGTAAGGTTGTAAATGGATAATCCCCAATTTTTGGGTTAGCATTAGAAATTGTTGATAACAGAGTTGATTTACCTGCATTAGGTAAGCCTATTACTCCTATATCTGCAAATAATTTTAGTGATAACCATATCCATCGTTCTTCTCCTAATTCACCTTTTGTAAATTTTCTTGGAGCTTGGTTAACTGATGATTTAAAATGATTATTTCCTAAACCGCCATTACCACCCTTTAATAAAATGTATTCTTCATCAATTTTTGTTAGATCAGTTAGCAATACCGTTTTATCTTCATTGTAAATTTCTGTTCCAGGTGGAACTTTAATAACCATGTTGCTTCCATTCGCTCCTGTTAAATTTTTTCCCCTTCCATTTTCACCTTTTTTTGCTTTAAAATGTTGTTGGTATCTAAAATCAATTAGTGTGTTTAAATTATCATCCACTTTAAAAATAATATTTCCACCTTTGCCTCCATCGCCTCCATTAGGGCCACCAAACTCAATATATTTTTCCCTACGAAAACTAGCGCAGCCATCTCCACCATTACCAGATGCAATATATATTTTTGCTTGATCTAAAAATTTCATAATAAATTTTTAATTAATTGGGATTATTGTTCTGTGGGAACAACTGATACAAAAGTTCTTACTCTTGTTTTTTTAAAAGCTACTTTTCCATTTATTGTAGCAAATATTGTGTGATCCTTACCTATGCCAACATTATCGCCTGGATGAAACTTTGTACCTCTTTGTCTAATAATAATGTTTCCTGCTATTACGTTTTCACCGCCAAATTTCTTAACTCCAAGTCTTCGACCCGCCGAGTCTCTTCCATTCCTAGAACTACCACCTGCTTTTTTCGTTGCCATTATTTATCTTCTTTTTTAGTTTTAACAGTTTTTTTAACAGTTTTCTTTACTGATTTTTTCTTAGTAGGTGAAGCTTTATTTACTGCTTTTTTTGCAACCGTCTTCTTTTTTGTAACTCTTACCTCTTTAGACTCAATTTTTTCTTTAGTAACTTTAGTTTCAGTTTTTTTAACTTTTTTTGTTTCAGGTTCAGCAGTGGATTTTTTTCCACCATAAGAAATTGATTCTATTCTTAATACAGTTAGATATTGTCTATGACCTTGTGTTAGTCTGTAATTTTGTCTTTTTCTTTTTTTAAAAACTATTATTTTTTTATCTCTGATTTGATCAACAATTTTTGCTTCAATTGAAGCATCTTTTAGTAATGGCTCGCCTAAGCTATTTGTGCTTTTATCACTGATCGCTAATACATCAGTAATAGATACTTTATCACCTTTGGATCCCTCAAGTTTTTCTACCTTAAGTACCTGACCAGCTCTTGCTGAGTATTGCTTTCCACCAGTTTTGAAAATTGCTAACATATCTTTAGATGGCGGGGTTTATAATGAACTATGCTAATAGTCAAATTAAAAATATGGCGTAAATACTGGAAATAAAGACCTTAAAAGCTATCCTTTGCTTTTCGCAAATAAGCAAATAATTCAAAGTCTGTAAAACCTAGCTCTTTCTTAATTATAGTACCTATTTTTGAATTTTGATTCAGGAATAAGTTATAGCGTTGTTCATCATCTAATAAAAAAGGTACGGATTTTCCTTTATTATTTAAATCATCATTAATTTTGTTTCTAACTGTCAAATAAGAACTTTCTGTTTTGAGTGTTTTCTCAAGAAAATTTAAATTGTTTAAAGTATATTCATGACCACAATAAATAATTGTATTTTTATCAAATTCATTAATTTTTTGTAAACTGTTAAACATTTCATTTAATGTTCCTTCGAACACACGACCACAACCAAGTCTGAACAGTGTATCACCACAAAATAAAACACCATTGTTTTCATCATAGTAAATTATATGATCTAATGTATGCCCGGGTGTTTTTATTATTCTAAATGTATTTAAGCAGGAGTTGACTTCATCTCCATCATGTAAAACGAATCTTGTATTTTCAATCTGAGCACTGGGAGAGTGTATATTAACTTCTGGAAAAGCATTAAGTATTCCTTTTACACCTGATGTATGATCTTTATGATGATGTGTAATAAATATATCTTCTATGGTTAAATTGTTTTCAAGAGCAAAATTTAATATAGGATTACTGTCAGCAGGATCTATAACACAACTCTTAAGTGTGTCATTATATAAAACAAAAGAGTAGTTGTCTTTTAATTGATTTATAATTTCAACTTTCATCTAATAACTAATTTGCAATAACAGAATTTTTTGCAAAAACTTTTTTTGATGATTTAATTTTTATTGGTTCAAAATTTTTATAACTTAATAAAAAGATAGCTTCGTGAGTGAAAAAATTAACTCCAGTAATTGATTCACTTATATCAAATTGCTTACCTTTTGATGTTAATCCAATACTTTTTTCAATTACAATATTCATTTCATTACACAAATTCAAAAAATCCTTAATTGTAAAAAAATGAATGTTAGGTGTGTCATACCATGTATAAGGTAAACTTTCTGTTACTGGCATTCTTCCAGATATTAAAAGCTGTAATCTTATTTTCCAATGTCCAAAGTTAGGAAAAGAAACTATTGCTTTTGATCCTATTCTTAATAATTCAGACAGAATATCTTTAGGCTTCATCATTGCTTGTAAAGTTTGACTTAAAATTACATAATCAAAACTATTATTTGAATATTGGGACAAATCTAATTCGGCATTTCCATGTACAACATTGAAACCTCTTGCAATAGCATTTGCAGCTAGGTCTCTATTTAATTCAATGCCGTGAGTTATCGCATTACGATTATTTTCTAATTGTTCCATAAGACCGCCATCACCACATCCAATATCTAGGATTTTTCTATCTTCTGCGATAAGTGTTTCAATAAGAGACCAATCTTTTCTTATGCTATTAATTTTATTCATCTATTTTCGCAAAGTTGTTTGTTAGGAAACCTTTTATTACATCATCTAACTGTGGTTCCTCTAATAAAAAACTATCATGCCCTTTATCAGTATCAATTTCTAGAAAGCTTACTTCTCTTGATAGAGAATTTAATTGATTTACAATCATTTTACTTTCTATTGTAGGGAATAACCAATCCGAGGTAAATGAGACAATTAAATATTTTAAATGGTTATTTGGATTATGACTAAACTCAATATTTTTTCTAAATGTTTCATCATGATCAAAATAATCCATAGCCCTTGTTAAATAAAGATATGAATTTGCATCAAATCTTTCAACAAATGATTTACCTTGATATCTCAGATAACTCTCAACTTGAAAATCAGCATCAAATCCAAAAGAAATAATATCTCTTGATTGAAGTTTTCTTCCAAATTTTCTATGCATTGCATTTTCGGATAAATATGTGATATGCGCAATCATTCTTGCTACTGATAGACCTCTTTCTGGCACTTCATTATTTTCAAAATACTTTCCATTTTTCCAAATAGGATCACTCATTATTGCCTGTCGCCCAACTTCATGAAATGCAATATTTTGAGCCGAATGTTTTAATGCGCCCGCAATATGTATTATATTTAAAATTTTATCTGGAAAATCGATTGCCCATTGAAGCGCTTGCATTGCTCCCATCGAACCACCAATGACAGAAAATAACTTCTCTATATTTAAATTTTCAATCAATAAAGATTGAGCCTTCACCATATCTTTTATTGTTACGGAAGGAAAATTACCACCATATGCAATATCACTTCCATTTTGTAACTCTTTAGGACCCGTTGAGCCAGCACAACCGCCGAGTACATTTGAGCAAATTACAAAAAATTTGTTTGTATCAATTGGTTTATTAGGCCCAACCATTCTAGACCACCAACCTTCTCTCCCAGTAATGGGATTATTCCCAGCAACATATTGATCTCCAGTTAAAGCATGGCAAACAAGAATAGCATTAGTTTTATCAGGATTTAATTTGCCATATGTTTTGAATGCTAGTTTAAAACTATCTATTATATCTCCTGATTCTAGTTTTAAATTAATATTCTGGAAATAGGCTATTTCGCTTTCAAGTTTTGTGTCAGTAGTAAATTTTGTTTTCATATCTTTTTAGTCTAACACTATTTGAAAGAATGAAGGAGGAGTGTAAACGCTTTAGCTGATTATTGCTCCACCCGCAAGCTGTCTCAAATCGGTGATAATTGGTCTTATATTTATATATCTTTCTAAGTCAATAAATCGTCATTTTTTAAATTAAATACTACTTTATTTTGATTTATCGTAAGATAGTTTGTAAAGAAACGTCCAAAATTATGAAAAATAAAGAATTAGACAATTTAAGAAGCAAAATTAATAACATTGATGATGAAATTTTATCTTTATTATCTAATCGATCTAAAATTGTTTTAGAAATAGGAAAACACAAAAAAGATAATTCAGTTGTTGATCTAGATAGAGAACAAAAAATTCTCGACAGATTAAGTTCTAAATTTACAGGATCTTATCCAAAAGATACTATCGTTAGACTTTGGAGAGAAATTTTTCAATCTTCTGAAAAACTTCAAAAGTTAACTAAAGAAAATATTCAATCAAAAAGATCTATAGAAAACATTAATGTTTATAAAGGTGGTAAGGCAAAGTTAAATAACAATAAAAGAGTTATCAAACTTTCTTCAAATGAAAATCCCTATGGTGCTTCACCGAAAGCAATTGAATTGTTGGAAACAAAAAATATTAATCATGATTTACATAGATACCCAGAAATTGATGGATCATCATTAAGAGAAGCAATAGCTAAAAATTTTTCTATTGATAATAATAGAATTATTCTTGGCTCTGGCTCAGATGAAGTTTTATTATTTGCAGCTTTGGCATTTTGTCAAGATGGCGATGAAATTCTCCACGCAAACCACGGCTTTGAGATGTATTCAATTGTCAGTAAAGTAGTTGGTGCAGTTCCAAAAAAAATTAAGGAAGATGTAAATTTCAATTTAAATATTGAAAATCTCATAGATCAAACAAATGACGCTACCAAAGTAATTTATATTGCATCACCTAATAATCCAACCGGCACTTATTTGTCTAGAGACCAACTTGTTAAATTAATGAATAGTATTTCTAAAAATATTATAGTTGTTATAGACGGAGCATATGTCGAATATGTGCAAAAAGACGATTATGATAAAGGATTTAGTTTAACGGATGAATATGAGAATATTATTTTAACAAGAACATTTTCAAAAACATATGGACTCGCAGCTTTAAGAGTAGGCTGGTGTTATACCAGTCAAAAAATAGCTGATATAATTAATAAAATAAAACCTCCTTTTAATACGACAACTATTTCACAGTCTCTTGCAATTAAAGCTTTGGAGGATAAAGAACATATTGAAAACTCTGTTAAATTAAATTCTGAAATTAAAGATTGGTTTGAAAAAGAGCTCAAACTCCTAAATATTAAAACCAGACAAACTGAAGGTAATTTTACTTTAATTGAAACTTCAGAAGAAGAAGCTGAGAAAATTAGTAATCATCTTATGAATGATGGCATTATTATAAGGCGTTTAAATAGTTATAATCTGCCCAATTTTTTGAGAATTAGTATTGGTACAAAAGAAGAAATGGATTTGACAGTTGAAAGTTTGAAGAAATTTAATGTCTAAAATAACTTATGATTCAGCTCTGGTCATTGGTATGGGATTAATTGGATCATCCATAGTTAGGGCAATCAAGGAAAAACAAATATCAAAAAAAATTTTTGCTATTGATAGAGATAGTGAGGTAATAAATATTTCAAAAAATTTAAATCTTGTGGATGCAATAGAGAGTGATTTAAATAAATATAATCAACAATTTGATATTATTTTTATTTGTACGCCTTTGAGCTCATATAGGGATATATTTAAGCAATTGAATAGCTATGTTAATAAAACAACACTAGTAACAGATGTTGGTTCAACAAAAGTAAGTGTTATAGAAGATTTTAAAGAATCAATTAATAATAAAAAAATTTTATTTGTTCCTGCTCACCCTATTGCAGGATTAGAGAAAAGCGGACCAGAATTTGGTTTCGCAAAGCTGTTTGAAAATAGGTATTGTATTTTGACCCCAATAGAAACTCAGAGTGAGATAACAAGATCAATTTCAGATATTTGGGAGTCATTTGGAATGAATATAGAAATCATGGAACCTAAACGTCATGACAGAGTACTAGCTATGACATCTCATATTCCACAACTCATTGCATATTCTGTAGTAGGAACTGCAACAGAGCTTGAATCTCAAATGAAAGATGAAGTAATTAAGTATTCAGCTGCAGGTTTTAGAGATTTCACAAGATTGGCAGGTAGTGATCCAGTAATGTGGCGTGATGTTTATGAAAAAAATAAAGAAGCCGTTTTAGAAATGCTTGGTCGTTTCAGTGAAGATCTACTTACTTATCAAAAAGCAATAAGAAATAATGATTTAAAATATTTGGAAGAAAAATTTATAAAATCAAAAGAAATTAGAAAAATTATTGAAGAGATTGGTCAAGCAGGAACTTTTGATCCCACAGAAAAGAATTAGTTATCCAATAATAAATTTGAAGCAGTTTCTATTCTATTTTGAACTTCGTTTAATAAAACTTTTTTATCTAAACCTTCATCAATCGTCGGTAAAAATTTTATAGTAATTAATCCTTTTTCTAGTACCCATGATTGTTTTGGCCAACATAAACCTGAATTTAAAGCTACAGGAAGGATTTTTCTTTTCGTATGATTATAAATTCCAATAAAACCTGTCTTATAATCAGGTTTGCTCCCAGGCAGCTTTCTTGTTCCCTCGGGGAAAATAATAATTGAAGATCCAAAAGATAATTTTGATTGAACTTTTTGTAACATATCTCTCATAGCTTTTGTTCCACCATCTCTATTAATTGCAACCATATTAGACTTGAATAAATATTGTCCAAAAATTGGTATAAAGAAAA
The DNA here is from genome assembly GCA_902602885.1 of uncultured Alphaproteobacteria bacterium. Taxonomy (GTDB): domain Bacteria; phylum Pseudomonadota; class Alphaproteobacteria; order HIMB59; genus CACPNW01. Next base: position 32,446 of record CACKSM010000007.1, on the reverse strand, counting down.
GCTCTCTTTTATGGATAAAGAAACAATCTTTTAAATAGTAATAGAGTGCAAGTGTCTCAAATGCGGACTGATGTTTAGACGTAATTAAAACACTTTCATTTGGAATATTTTCTAAACCCTCAATTTTATGTTTAATATTACATATAAGATTAAGAAAAATAAAAATAATACGTATCCAAAGTTTTGTTGGATATTTAAGTAAATAACTTGGTAATAAGAGAAAAGGTAAACATACAATACCCATCAACACAGTCCAGATAACCAAGGAAATATAAAATATTATACTTTTTAAAATTAACATACTTAATGATTTTGTTTTATATACTAGCCTGACTGATCTATATATAATTTATGTTCATTGTTTGCTCTAATTGTGAATTCAAGTATTTAGTAAATTCTGCAGATCTTAAACCAAATGGTAGAATGGTTGAGTGCGCAAATTGTAATCATCAATGGTTTCAAGAATTAGATGATACTGACATTACATCATCAGTCCCATCTACAAAAAAAGAAGAATTAGATCAAAATATAAAAAATAATAACCAAAAAGAAAAATTAGAAAAAGATCCAGTCAGAAATTTACCAAGTACAGTTGTAAGACAAGAAAAACCAAGTGTTATTAATTCAACGATAGTAATTGCTCTAGCTATAGTTGTAATTTTAGCAATATGGATTTATCGATCCTACGGTGTAAATACTTTTATTATTATTGATTTCTATATTAGGGAATTTTTCTTTAATTTAAATTTGATAATTTCAGACTTAGCTAAAATTATACACAATACTTTAAATTAGTTACAACCAGCTAGGAATAATATCAGCTTCAATTGTTTTCTCAATTTTCTCTGGAGAATAAATAATTGCATAATTATCATTGTGTACTAAAATTTCAGAGGGCAGTGGTCTACCGTTATAATTTGAAGACATTACTTTTCCATAGGCTCCTGTATTTTTTATAACCAGTAGATTGCCAATTTTTTGTTTAGCCAATTTAATATTTTTTAAAAAAACATCTGAACTTTCACAAATAGGACCAGCAATAGCATAATCCATAAATTCCTCTGAGTTTACATTTATCGCTGATATTTCATGATGTGCACCATACATCGCTGGACGTATCAATGTATTCATACCAGCATCAACAATTAAATAATTTATACCTCCATTATTCTTAATTGTAAGAATAGAGGTAACTATAACTCCAGCCTCAGCAATTAAATACCTACCAGGCTCAAACGATAATTCATAGTTTGTTTGCGTAAAACAATTATCAAGTTCTTCTTTTACCATCTCAATATTAAAATCAGGATCAGATTCTTCATATTTAACATGAAAACCTCCACCCAAATCTACATGCTTGATATTAATACCTGATTCAATAAACTTATTTGCAGCCATTTTCATTTGAGAAAACGTATTTTTATATGCCTCAATTTTACTAATTTGACTTCCAATATGACAACTAATACCAATTAAATTTAAATTTTTACAACTTTTAACTAATTTGATAATTTTATCTAAATTTTCAAATTCAATACCAAACTTATCAGTTTTTTTTCCTGTTGAAATTTTACTTAAAGTCTCACCATCAACATTTGGATTAAGTCTAACACCAATATCAACGTTTTTATTTTTTTCATTTGCTAAATTATCGAGTAGTTTTATTTCTTCTAAAGATTCAGTATTAATTAAACGTATATTTTTATGCATAGCATAGAGTAAGTCTTGTTCAGATTTTCCAACACCTTCAAAAATTATTTTTTTTGAATCGAAACCAGCTTCCAAGGCCCTTTTTAATTCACCAACTGACACTACATCTGCTCCAATATCTAACGAGTTCATTAATTTCAAAATAGCTTGATTTGAATTAGATTTAATTGAATAAAAAATGTTGTTACCTAAAATTTCTTTAGTTTTATTTACTTGATTTATAATTTTTTGTTGTGAATACACATAAAAAGGTGTCTGACAAACTTTAACTAAGTCATATAAAGAAGTACCCTCAATATACGGTTCATTATTTTTATAAGTGAGCATTTATTCAGTATTTATAATAACGGATTGTTGACGTTTTTTCTCTTCTTCTAATTTCTCTAAACATGCCTCATCACATGGATATGTAATTACGGATTTGTCTACTTGATCTTCTGGCAAACTTAAAGGACCAACTTTACCACAGCTAAAAGTAAACAATAAAAATGATAATAATATTAATCTGATCATCATAAGTATTTTTTTATAACAAGTTTTATAATTTTTTTAGTAATTTCAGGAGCCGTACCCCCAAAACTTGATTTTGATTTAACACTGTTAGTAGCTGATAGCACTTTTTTTGCGTCAGCTGTTATATTTTTGTCAAATTTTTTTAATTCTCCAAGAGATAATGAATCTATGTTTCTATCTTGTTTTGAACAATAAGAAACAATCTTTCCTGTAACAACATAAGCATCTCTAAATGAATATTTAAGATTTTGAGCCAACCAATTAGCCAAATCGGTAGCGGTTGCATTTGAATTATCAATCAACTCTTTCATTCTAGTTTTGTTGAATGTAGATTTTGATAATATTTCATTCATAACTTTTATACATAAAGAAACATTGTCGTATGAATTAAATGTTATTTGTTTATCGTCTTGTAAGTCTTTACTATAAGAAAGCGGTAACCCTTTAATAACATTAAGCATTGAACTTAAATTACTAATGATAATACTTGTTTTTCCTCTAACAAGCTCTGCACCATCTGGATTTTTTTTCTGAGGCATAATTGAACTACCAGTTGAAAGATCATCTGGTAAATTGATAAAATTAAATTGTTGATTTGACCAAAGTACTATTTCCTCTGCTATTTTTGATAAATGAACAGCAATTAGTGATAGAACAAATAAAAATTCTATTACAAAGTCTCTATCTGAGACAGTGTCCATAGCATTTTTTGTTGGCTCTCTAAATCCCAACTTTTTAGTTGTATATTTTCTATCAATAGGAAAAGAAGTCCCTGCAAGTGCAGCTGCGCCTAATGGGTTTTCATTAAGACGATATAAACAATCTTCAAGTCTTGTTCTGTCTCTACCAATCATTTCAACGTAAGCTAAAACATGATGAGCCAATGTTATTGGTTGAGCAATCTGTAAATGAGTGTAACCTGGCATAATTGTTTCAGTATTTTTTGTTGCAATATTAATTAAAGTTCTCTGAAATTTTTTTAGTTCACTATCTAAAATTTTAGATTCTTTTTTAACCCATAATTTTAAATCAGTTACTACCTGATCATTTCTAGATCTTGCAGTATGAAGCTTTCCTGCAATTTTTCCAATTTTCTTAAATAATAAACTTTCAATGTTCATATGAATATCTTCAAGTTTTTTTGAAAATACGACCTTGTTTTTTTCAATATCTCTTTCAATTGCTTTAAGTCCAGAGACTATTGCACTTTGTTCTTTTTTATTTATTATTTTTTGTTTACCTAGCATTCTAGCATGCGCTATTGACCCAGTTATATCTTCTTTATACAGACGTTGATCGATATCTATAGACGAATTAATTGCATCTAAAATCTCACTAGGTCCTTTTGAAAAATGGACATTTCTTGAAGGATTTTTTTTCATTTTGCGCGCCTATAAGAGATATTTATATTAATTTCCACTCTTATGCTTAAATTATTTTCATACAGCAAATTTTTCTTATATAAGCTCACCTTTATAGAACTTACATGAATATTAAAAAAGTAGTAGTAATAGGATCTGGCACTATGGGCAGTGGAATCGCAGCCCAAATAGCAAATGCTAATATTGATGTTACACTTCTAGACTTACCTTCAAAAGAAGGATCTAGAAACCAAATTACAGAAAACGCTAAAGAAAGAATTATAAAATCACGACCTCCACTTTTAGTAGAAAAAAACAAAGCAGAATTAATTAAGGTTGGAAATATTGAGGATGACTTTAATGAAGTTGCAGAAGCTGATTGGGTTGTGGAGGCTGTTGTTGAGAGAATAGATATTAAACATAACATTTATGATAAAATTCAAACTACAAGAAAGAACAATTCTATAATTTCATCTAATACATCTACAATTCCATTGAAAATCTTATCTGCAAATATGTCAGATGAAATGAAAAAAAATTTTTGCATTACCCATTTTTTTAACCCAGTTCGATATATGGCATTGCTCGAGATAGTAACTGAAGAAGTTAATGATATTGAAAAAATAAATTTATTAAAACAATTTTGTGATGAAAAACTTGGTAAAGGTGTCATTATTTGTAACGACACTCCAGGATTTATTGGAAACAGAATTGGAGTTTATGCAATGCAAGTTGCTATGACTGAAGCTTTTAAAATGAAGATATCAATTGAAGAAGCTGATGCAGTATTTGGAAGACCAATGGGTATCCCGAAGACTGGAATTTTTGGGCTATACGATTTAATTGGTATCGATTTGATGGCTGATGTTTTAAAAAGTTTTATCAAAGAACTCCCAAAAGAAGATCCTTTCCACGAGGTTGCACAAGAAATTCCATTGGTCACAAAACTTATTGAAACTGGGTATACAGGAAGAAAAGGTAAGGGTGGTTTTTATAGAATGAATAAATCTGATGGTAAAAAAATTCTTGAAGCAATTAATTTAGAAACTGGCGAGTATCACCCAAGTCAGAAAATTAATTTAGGTATCGGAGATAAAATTGACATAAATAAACTCATTCAAAGAAAAGACAAATATGGTGAATATGCAAAATCAATTCTGACAAAAGTAATTAGGTATGCTGCATATTTAATCCCTGATGTATCATCAAAATATATAGACATAGATGATGCACTAAGATTAGGTTTTAATTGGACTGTTGGCCCTTTTGAAATGCTTTCAAATATTGATACAAAAAATTTTATTGATCAAAATACTGATATTAACTTCTTTAAAGATCTAAAGGGAGTTTTTGAATTTAAAAAAAGACCAGGATATTTAGAATCAAGTATTGATAATTTAAGATCTTTAAATTTACAAAAAACTTTTGAGAACCCTTCTGCTAATATTAAAAATGCTTCATCATATCAGGTTGTTGAATTTACTACTAAGGCAAACGCTTTAGATACTGACTCTATGTTAGCTTTAAAAGAAGCTGCTCAAAATAATAAAAGCACAATTGTGATTAATGATGCAATGCAATTTTCTGCTGGTGTAAATTTAAATTATGTCATGGAATTTGCTAAAAATAATGAATGGTCTAAAATTGAAAAATTTATAATTGATTTCCAACAAACGTGTAAAAAAATAAAATATGCAGATAAGCCTTTTATTGCTGCGCCATCAGGACTTGCTATTGGCGGTGGTTTTGAAGTGGTATTGCATTGTGATTATAACGTTGCTCATACAAATGTTGTTCTTGGACTAGTTGAATCTTTAGTTGGACTCATTCCTGCTGGTGGGGGTTGTAAGGAAATGCTGTGGCGTTGGTTACAAACTCCAGAAGGTAAAGAAAATTCTGAACATGCTTCTATGAAAGTTTTTGATCTTATTGGTTATGCTATTACTGCTACCTCACCAAATGAAGCACTGCCAAATCAATTCTTTTTAGAAAAGGATAAGGTGGTAATAAATAGAGACAGACAATTATCAACAGCTATCGATTTATTAAATAATATTGAGGGAGATTATGAAAAACCATCTCAACCTAAATTCAATTTAGGCGGTAGTGCTGTCAGAGATAAAATGTTTGAAAAACTTGAAGCACTATATAATGAAAATAAAATCTTAGACCACGGGTTAGAAGTAGGTAAGCAAATTGCTTTTGTACTTAGTGGTGGAAATACAAATATTGATAATGAATTAAGTGAAGATGATCTTTATAATCTTGAATTGGAAGCTTTCATGAGACTTATCCAGATGCCTAAAACTCAAGAGCGAATAAAACATACACTTGAAACTGGAAAACCATTAGTAAATTAAATTAATTTCTTGTAGTATTTGATCCTTTTAGGAAACAGATGAGTAATTTTGATACAAACCTAGATAAAAATTCAGCCAATTTTGTTCCACTATCACCATTAAGTTTTATAACTCGCGTGAAAGATATTTATCCAAACTATGACTCTTTAGTTTATGGAAAAAGAAGTTACACTTGGCTTGAAACCTATAATCGATGTACCAAGTTTGCTAGTGCATTAGCAAAAAAAGGAATTACAAAAGGAAGTACCGTTTCAATCATAGCGGCAAATACTCCAGAATTATTCGAAGCACATTATTCTATCCCAATGACTGGCGGCGTTATTAATACGATCAATACTAGACTTGATGCAGATACAATTGCGTATATTCTAGATCATAGTGATGCAAAACTTCTTATAACTGATACTCAATTTTCACCTACAATGAAAAAGGCTTTAAAAATATATGGGAAGAATATTCCTATTATTGACATTCATGATGATCAGGCAGTTTTTAAAGATGGTGAGGGTGAAAAAATTGGAGAAATGACATATGAAGAATTTTTACAAACAGGTGATGATAATTATAATTGGTCTTTACCTAAAGATGAATGGCAAGCAATCTCACTAAGCTATACATCAGGTACAACTGGTAAACCAAAAGGCGTTGTGTATCACCACCGTGGATCATATTTAATGTCAACAGGAAGTGTTACGGCATGGAACATGCCTAATAAATTAACATTTCTTTATACAGTTCCAATGTTCCACTGTAACGGATGGGGGTATCCTTGGACAGCTGCTTTAATACATGCAAAGATTATTTGCTGCAGATACATTGTTGCAAAAGATATTTATAACTTAATAGATAAATATAAAGTAACTCATTTTGGAGGTGCTCCTATAGTTTTAAGTTTAATTGCTAACGCAGATGAGAAAGATAAAAAAGAAATAAATCATAAAGTATACGTATTAACTGCTGGGGCTCCACCAACGAGTGCAATACTTGAAAAGATGGATAACTTAGGTTTTGAAGTTATGCACGTATATGGATTAACTGAAACATACGGTCATATTCTTCAGTGTGCTTGGAATGAAGAATGGGAATCACAATCAAAATCTAAAAAAGCTGATATTAAAGCAAGACAAGGTGTTCGTTATCCAAACACTGAAGAAGTTTGTGTAGCAGATCCAGAGACTTATGAAAAAGTTCCAATGGATGGAGAAACCATGGGAGAGATTTTAATTCGAGGAAATGTTGTAATGAAAGGATATTACAAAAATAAAGAGGCAACTGAAACATCTATGAAAAAAGGATGGTTTCACTCTGGTGATTTAGCTGTAGTCTATCCTGATGGATATATTCAAATAAAAGATAGGTCGAAAGATATCATAATTTCTGGAGGAGAAAATATTTCATCTGTGGAAGTGGAAAATGTTGTTGCTAAACACCCAGCTGTTTCCTTGGTTGCAGTAGTTGCCAAGCCAGATGATAAGTGGGGTGAAACACCATGTGCTTTTGTAGAACTAGCTCCTGGAAAAAATGCCACAGAAGATGATATAATTCAGTTTTGCAAAGAAAATATGGCTGGATTTAAAAGACCAAAGCATGTAATCTTTGGTGAATTACCAAAAACATCAACTGGGAAGATACAAAAGTTTGAATTAAGAACAAAAGCAAAGGAGTTATAAATGGATCCAAAAACTTATAAATTTGACACACTAAGTCTACACGCTGGTTATCAACCAAGTAAAAACGCTGGCTCAAGGCAAGTACCAATTTATCAAACAACTTCATATATGTTTGATGATGTTGATCATGCGGCAGCACTTTTTAATTTAGAAAGAGGTGGTCATATTTATAGTCGTATGTCCAACCCAACAGTACAAGTCCTTGAAGAAAGAGTTTGTGCACTTGAAGGAGGAACAGCTGCTCTTGCAACTGCATCTGGAATGAGCGCAATATTTTTAACTATTATGACCCTTTGTAACGCCGGTGATCACATGGTTGTTTCTTCTCAGCTTTACGGTGGAACTGTAAATTTATTTAGATTAACGCTTCCTAAGTTTGGTATTAAAACAACTTTTGTAAAACCAAGAGATACAGAAGGTTTTAAAAAAGCAATTCAACCAAATACCAAAGGTATTTTTGGTGAGCTTGTTGGTAATCCTGGTAATGAATTGATGAATATGCCTGAAGTTTCAAACATAGCAAAAGAAGCAGGTATCCCACTAATAATTGATAGTACGTATCAAACTCCTTATTTGTGTAGACCTTTTGAACACGGAGCTGACCTTGTAGTTCACTCTTTAACTAAATGGATGAGTGGTAATGGTTCTTCTATGGCTGGTATTTTAGTTGAAGGTGGAACATTTGATTGGATGCAAAATGATAAGTTTCCTTCAATGACAGAACCTTATGAAGGCTATCATGGATTGTCATTTGCAGAAGAATTTGGCCCAACAGCGTTTACAATGATGGCAAGAGCTGAAGGAATGAGAGACATGGGACCTTGCTTAGCTCCTCAAAATGCATGGAACATTTTACACGGACTTGAAACTCTTTCTCTTCGTATGGAAAAACATTGCTCCAATGCTTTAAAGATGGTTGAGTATTTATCTAATCATGAAAGTGTCGCTTGGGTATCCCATGCAAGTGCACCAGGACATCCTGATAAGGAACTAGCAGAAAAAATTCTTCCTAAAGGAACTGGATCAATGATTGCCTTTGGAATTAAAGGTGGGAAAGAAGCAGGTGCAGCTTTCATTAATAATGTTAAGCTTGCATCTCATTTAGCAAATGTAGGTGACGCGAGAACACTAGTTATACATCCAGCATCTGCAACGCACTCACAAATGGATGAGGCAACTTTAAAATTTGCTGGACTATCTCATGATATGATTAGATTGTCTGTTGGCCTAGAAGACTTTGAAGATATCGTAAATGATTTCGAAGATGGATTTAGAGCTGCAAAAAAACCTCGTTTAGTTGCAAACAAATAAATGAAGTTTAAAGTTCGCGGAATTGATACGTTTGCCTCCACTGGAGGCAGACCTTTTGATAAAAACAAACCTCTTATAATCTTCGTTCACGGTAGTGGACTAAGTCACATGGTTTGGGTTTTACAAACACGCTACTTTGCATTTCGTGGATACAGCGTTTTAGCCGTTGATTTACCAGGTCACGGACTTTCTTCTGGTGAAAGTCTAAAAACTATTGAAGAAATGGGAAACTGGGTTGGTGATGTAATTGGAGCAGTTGGATGTAAAGAAGCTTCACTAGTTGGACATTCCCAAGGATGTCTTGTAACAATGGAATGTGTTGCTCAACACCCAGAAAAAATTAAAACGTTAACTCTTATGGGTGGCGCATCTGCAATTCCAATGAATCCTGAACTATTAAGGCTTGCTGAAGAGAGTAATCCTAAGGCCGTTGATCTTATGATGGATTTTGCGCACGGGCCTGCAGGACATTTTGGAGGCCATCCTGTTCCAGGTTTATATCACCTAAATGTTGGTTCCATGATTGTTCAAAATAAAGAAATTAAAGATACTCTAGGTGTTGATTTTAGAGCATGTGATAATTATAAAAATGGACCTGAGGTTGCTAAGAAATTGGATTTACCTACTCTTTCTATATTAGGTGCACAAGATAGAATGTGCCGTTTAAAAGATGGAAAAATTCTTGCTGATTATATTAAAGGATCAGAAGTAAAGATCATTGAAGATTGTGGTCATATGATGCTCCTAGAAGAAGCAGATCAAACATTAGAAATTCTAAAGAAATTTATAGCCGAACATTATCCTTTACCCAGTTAGTAAATTTTAAAAATTTTTATAAATTAATATCTGCTATTACCGATTTTCTTCTTTATCAGGTCTTGTAAGTTCTTCCAGTTTACGCATTTCCTCTTCCATTTTAAGCTTTTCTTGCTCTTCACGTTTTCTTTTGCGTTCCTCAGCTTTCATTTTTAGTTTAAGCTCTTTCTGCATTTTGCGGTCTCCCGCTTTAGATTTGTGATTAAAGTGAATGCCCATTTAAACCTGGCAACTATATACTAAATATTATGAAATATTTCTAGACTCTAATTTGCTAATTTCTAGCTAACCAAACAATTACAACAAAGACAAATATAGCAATTGCCTGAAATAGTACTCTCAACCGCATTAGTTTATTGCTGTGATTTTTGTTAAGCTTTCCATTTACTGCCATGGCAATAACACCAACAACAACAACTGCTAGAGTTGCTGCCATGAAAAAGACAAGTATTATTTGCATTGTGCTCATAATAATATCTATATAAAACTTTTATTCTATGAAACAAGATAACTTGAATAAAGTGTTTTATTATGGTTGATATTTTAAAAGGCCCGTCAATTACTAAACATCAAAATCCAAAAAAATTGATGATTATGCTTCATGGATATGGAGATAACGCTACTAATTTTATTCAAATTGCAAATTTAATTGATCAAGATGAATTTGGGATGAAATATGTTGCTTTAAATGCACCAGATACAATTCAAGATTATCCTATGGGGCATGAATGGTTTCAATTATATCTCAATGGCACTCATATTTCTAATGCTGGTGTAAAAGAATATGATGTAGCCAAAAAGAAAATTTTTGAGAATGTTGAAAAAATTTATAACTCTATTTCTCTTTTATTAGAAAATTTAAATTTAAAAATGACCGATTGTTTTGTTATGGGTTTTTCTCAAGGAGGTATGATGGCATTTGAACTTGGGCAAATACTTCAAAATCAGTTGGCAGGCTTAGCACTTATATCTTCAAGAATTATATCAAAAGAGCATAAGCCTAATAATGCATTTTTAAAAACACCAATTTTTATTTCTCATGGAGCTCAAGATGCTGTTTTGCCTATTTCCAATTACAACGAGTCACTTGAAGTCTTAAAAAAGTATAACTACAATTATGAAAATTATCTTATTAAAACTGACGAGCATACAATGTCACAAGAAACAATAACTTTTTTCCAAAATTTTATTAAAAAAAATATTTAAAGTAATCGAATCTTCATATTATATTACTATCTGAATATTATGACTTGGGTGAGTAGAAACTAAAATGAGTACCGCAGAAAATCCAGCTTTGGTTCTTAATGCTGATTTTCGGCCGCTATCTTATTACCCACTTTCTTTATGTTCATGGCAAGATGCCATCAAAGCCGTTTTTCTAGAAAGAGTTTCAGTAATCGAAAATTACGAACAAGAAGTTCATTCTCCAAATCTTACTTTTAAGTTACCAAGTGTAATAGCTTTAAAAGATTATGTTACTCCACAACGAAGACCTGCTTTTACACGTTTTAACGTTTTTTTGAGAGATAATTTTACTTGTCAGTATTGTACCAATCGTTTTCCTGCAAACGAACTAACATTTGACCATCTAGTTCCTAAATGTCTGAATGGAAAAACTACTTGGGAAAATGTTGTCTCTGCGTGCACATCCTGTAATTTAAAAAAAGGAAGAAAACTTATACAGAATACAGATATGAAACTTTTTAAAAAACCTCTTCGACCATCGTCAATTCAATTACAAAATAATGGTAGAAATTTCCCTCCTAATTTTTTGCATGAGACTTGGAGAGACTATTTATATTGGGATACAGAATTAGAAAATTAAATTTTTTTTGATATAGCGATTGCCGTTTTACATCCAAGTTCTATTACTTTTGACATAATTTTATACCCTGGCGCACTTTCTGCATCATGTTCTATTCCAATATCATGATGTTCAAGTTCATCATCTCGGAATTTGGAAATTGTTTTTTTTAAATCTTTATGGTCATCTCCTAAGAGCTCTAATTGTTCTTGGTAATGTTCACCAATTACTTTTTCAACAGCAACAGTACATGCCATGGCAGCTTTTTCACCCATTAAGGCAGTGGATGCGCCAAGCGCGTAACCCGCAACATTCCACAAAGGTAAAAGAGCGGTTGGTCTAACTCTATGCTCTAATATTAATTCATTAAATTTATCAATATGCTCTTGTTCCTGATCAGCCATATGTTGAATAGTTTTGCCAAGCTTTGAATTTTTCCCAAAAACTGCTATTTGACCATCATATATTTTAGTGGCACCATATTCACCAGCATGATCGACTCTTATAATTTCTTCTAAAATCTCCCTATGAGTAGTTCTATTTGACGAAGATTTTTTTTTAGACGTTTTTTTCTTTTTTAGAGCCATAGTTTCTAAATAAATAAATAGCATTTAAAATAAAAATAACTAGTAAAACAAGCGTATTAATTGAAGCAGCAGAAATTCCATAAAAACTCCAAATAACTTCATCACAACTAATTACCTGCTTTGATAAAATCTGCGCTTTGAGATCTGCAGCATTATCACTGTTAGTTAGCATTGCTGAACAACCTGCTGGTCCTTTAAGAATTTTATTTTCAACTCCTACGTGCCATATAGAATAAAAAAGACCATAAACTGATGCAAACTGTATAACTAAATAAAGCCAAATTTTATTTAAATTTTTGAATAAAAATATCAAAATTAAACATATTAAAATTAAATAATACGGATGTCTTTGCTTTAAACACAATTCACATGGCTTAAGATTAAAAAAATATTCTGCAATTAACGCTGATGATATCGAAATAAGCGAAATAAAAAATAAAAGTGTTGTCCAATTACGAATTATCATAAAAATCTAATTATAAAAACACTACCAACAAGTAAAATAATAAACACAATAGTTAAAATATTAAAATATTTATCAATAATTAACTTAATTTTTTCACCAAAAAAATAAAGAAGTATTGCAATTAAAAAAAATCTTAATCCTCGACCAATAATAGAAACAATAATAAACAAAAAAATATTTAATCCAAATACACCACTCGCAATTGTAATAAATTTATAAGGAAATGGAGTTATTCCAGCGCCAAGAACAATCAATATACCAAATTCTTTGTAATAATTTTCAAAAATATTAAAAGAATTTTCTAAATGATAAAAGTCTACAATATAAATACCTAATGAATTATAAAAAAAATATCCTATTGCGTATCCTAGTATTCCACCTAGAACTGAAAACAGTGTACACATAAAAGCATAAAACAAAGCCCTTGCTTTGGAAGCTAATGCCATTGGTATTAACAATATGTCTGGTGGAATTGGAAAAAATGAGCTTTCTGCAAATGATATTAAACTTAAATACCATTTTGCATTTTTATGTTGTGCTTTTTCTAAAGTCCAATTGTAAGTTTTTTTAAGAAAATTCATTTAATTATTTTTTTTTATAATTTTGATTTATACTATTAATGATACTAAATCTAAATTATCATAAATATTACCTACATGGAAAATATAGAAACTAAAGAATTAAAAACCGCATTTTATGCTACCTTTTCACAAGGATTCTTTGCAACGCTTACCTTCAGTATGTTCATGGTAAATTCACCAATTCTTTTTGATTTGATTGATATGACAAAAACAGAATTTTCTATAGGATTTATTATTTTTGGTATTTGTAATGTAATTACCAATCAACTAACAACCCGTTTTTTACTCCCAAAAATAGGAAGCACAAATTGTTTAATTATTGCCAGGCTATTGTATGCATTTATTCCTTTTTCTATTTTTTATTTCTCTTCTTATAATTTTTTTATTTTTGTATCTATGTTGTGGGGTATTTCTATTGGCATACAAGCACCAAATATTTTTACACAAGTTGCGATAATAGAAGAAAAAACTAAAAAAATTCTTAATCCAATTTTTAAATCATCGTTTAATTTTGGATTTCTTTTTGGCGCAGGAATATCTAGTTTATGTCTAGGTTTAGAAATTGACCCTGTTAATACTACTTTTATTTTAGGTTTGTTTGTTTTTATATCAACTTTGACAATGTACTTTTTTGGATTGCATGTAAAGTATGATGTAGTTAACAAAAATCCTAGATTTTCAATTCCAAACTATAAAATTATCATGTTCGCATCAATTAACATGTGTATTATCGCATTTATGGGAATAATAATTCAATGGTCACCTTTATGGCTCGTTACTGATCTTTCTGCGCCAATTTTTTTAGTCGGTTCAATAGTTATTTTTTTTAATTTAGGTGAGATCATAAGTAATATGTTTGCATCAAAATTAATTACAAAACTTGGTGAAGTAATTGTAGGTCCATGTTTTGCAATGGTTGGATCCACAATATTGGTGTTAAGTATTTTTTCTCAAAATATAATTATTATTTTTATAGCAATAACACTTTTTGGAATGTTAATTTCCAACGTTATGCCCATAGTATTTAGACAGGCAGTAAAAAATTCTCAAAATCCAATTCCAGTTACTATTTCTCATGTATCAAGTATTGCTTTTGTTGGAGCTATATTTGGACCTGCTGTCGTTGGAATTTCAGCTGAAGCTTTTGGTTTAACATTTAATATGTATGCATTAGGCGTAATAATGTTTTTGATTGCTTTACTAATGTTTTTTATAATGCGTGAAGATAAATTGGTAGGAGTAGAGGGAATCGAACCCACACCACCGAAGTGACCGGATTTTGAATCCGGCGCAACGTACCTACGCCTTATATCCTTTCGTCAAATTCATTTTAAAAAAGTTAAGTGTTAACCTAACTTCTTAACTGAATCTTTAACACGAGATCACTCGACATAAAAGAATATTACAGGAAAAAGTTGACCACAGGGAATCCATAGGGAATCCAAAAAAACGGTTCTATTTGATTCTTTAAAAGCTCAAAATGATTCTGTTTTTGAATCTATTTTTACGAGGGTAGTTTGGTTCGGCTTAACCCGTTTTCGATTCCTGAGAATCAAATTTGGAATCTTAAAGGGCAAAATTCGGCTCCACCTCCGGTGGAACAGCCTCCAGCTGTTCCTGTTTATTTATTAGTTAGGTACTTAAAAAGTTTCTTTGTCAGCGATCGAAAAAAAAATATTCATGCCACCCCCCTAAATGACCCGTCGTTGTATAGAACGACTAAAGGTCAATAATCTAGACAAACACAGACTAACTTATCAATACGAGTACACCCTAATTCTGAGAAAAATACCTTTAACGTCCCTAAGCCAAAAAAAATTTTTATAAAAAACTTATATAAAATGAGGTAATATTTGGAATGCCTATAATAGATTATATTTACTCCACTGTTTTAGGCCTACTTCAAATAGAAGCAATTCAATGGGCTATAGGATTATTTATTGTGTTTTATATAATTGGTCGCTTAGATCAGTTTAATTCCAAATTAAAACAAAGATACAAATTTGTTGGAGTATTTTGGGATTGGTTTTACATAATTTTTTGGTGGTTTATTGTTTTAGCAGCTATTGTTTTTTTCTTAATGTTTATTTATTTTTTATTTAATGAGGGAAAATTATTTTAAGGCCTGCAGTAGTCCTACAGGCTTAAAATTTATATATCGAAATTAGGTTCTAATGCTTTTAATTTATATTTCTCCCGCAGTTTTATCATTTCTTCTTTATTAGAAGTTAGAAACTCATCTATTATCTGCCGCTTATCATCAACTTCCATATGAAATTTCTGACACGTTAAAAATCCTACTACATAACCAAACTCAACAAAGTCTTTGCCTGTCTGTGTTTTAGTAAATGATTTCTTTGGCCACGTATCTATAAGATCCTGTAACACTTCAAAATAAGTCTGGTGGTATTCAAATGGATACCATGTGTAGCTATGCTCTTTTAGTTTCGTAAGAAATGCTACGTCATCATTTGTTAAGACTTTACGTCTTTGTTTTTTCTTTTTTAGTGGCATTGTTAACCTCCTGCACCTTTTGTTTATATTTTTCTAAATCTGGTTCTAATTTGTTGTATGTTATAAAAGCTCTGGTCATGACTAGCTGATCCTCTAACCTCCTTACATACTCATCACTAGCATGCAGATTGTTCACGTAACGCTTCACACGATCCTCTTCTCTTTTATTTTTATAATACTCTCTTAGTTCCTGCCTATTCATCTGATAGGGACTTTTTACTTTCTCTGTCTGCTCTTTATGCTCTTCTTTCTTTGCTGGTTTATTAGCTGGGTGCCAATGTTCTGGATCAAAAATATCTATCGTACCCTTATCGTACTTATCTATCATTTGTTGCCTCCTTATTTTGCTCTTGTTGTTCTACAAACTGTTGTAGCTTGCTTGTATCGACAGAATTATCAACAAGGTGTGCCTCTATGACAGGATAGTTATATTGTAATGCTTTCCACTGTTCATGGTTACGAATACACTGTCCCCTCAGCTTCCTGTTTGGATTGTCTCTGTCAAATCCTCTTACTGCTTCTGGTAATGAAAAATGTTTTTTGTTTTTCTTAAAATAGATTTCAAACATATTAGGCTTCCACTGATTACGTGCGATGGGAGATAATTTATCTTCATGAGCATAATCAATAACCTCCTCCATGAATTCATTTTGATTTACAAAATCTTTTCTTGTGGCAGGCACTCTCTTTTGTGCAATTATTTCATCAAGATAATTATAATATGCAGGTCTATTTAACTTAGCTAATCTAACTTTAGCCTCGGTTAATGGTGCAGTAGTAATGTCAAATAAAGGATCAGCTTTAAATCTGTAACGATAATAATCATAAAACAGATGAATATTCCTCATCATCTTATGACTTCTTACGTCTGGATCAAAGAACCCAAATAATCTTTTAAAATAATCCTCTCCGTAATTTTCATAAATATATTTTTTATCGTAAGGTATTTCTAAATAATAAAGCCTACGTTCTTCTTCTGGATCTTCATCAATCTTTAATGGTATCTCCTCGTTAGTAGAACCCCAAATTGTATAAAAACAATTTATCGTAAAATGATTTATCATTTTCATATCTATGGTGTGATATGATTCAGATACTAGCCTTTTAAGATTTGCTCTTCTGTCCTTATCTTCAAATCCCCTGCTCTCTACTTCATCAATAAATAAATAACAGCTTTCGGTTAAGCAACCTTGGTACTGCCCTGTTAGCTGCTTGAAATCTATTGGCTGACAATTTCTAGCGCCATAACACTCTGATAAAACATTCCATAACCATGACTTGCCTACACCTTTAGATGATTTTAACACCACCATATATTTTCTATTTCTCTCAGGATTTCTGAAATCTGATGCAAATATATTTTCAAATCTGTTAAATTCTAATTCACTACCACCACATAGAATATTTTTTATATGATCACGGACAAAGGATAATTCATCTTCATAGTTTACTGACTCATCAATTTTTTCAAACTTAGGCCACTGATATTTATTTAATAGTTTCTGTCCCTCAAACTTACCATGCCCGTTATAAATTTTATCTGCACCTGGTTTAAATGCCAACCCGTCTACGATAGCACAATTATTTCTATTTAAAAATTTTGTAGCATGCGGCTGACCTTTGAGATTTTTTATATCTCTTTGGTATTTCTCATTTAGACTTTTACCACTTGTTAATTTATTTTTTGTAATGTCATAATAAACAGGGTTTTGAGCATTATCTATAAACACTAAATTGTTTATGTCTTTTGCAATATTGGAATATGGTATCTCAACCAAGACACTTGGCTCAGGGACATATGTATCTAAGATCATTTCATCTAGGTTCTCTGACCAATGAGAGATCAATAGATCATCAAGATCGTATGATGTTTTTGTAAAGTCCTCTTGATATTCTTCTTTGTATAGAGAACAAACCTCATCAAACTCTGGTAGGTTAACTATTTTAGCATTAACTTTAAAATCATCTATTAATACCCTGCACAGTTTTTCAAATTGAACCTTACCCTCTCCGTCTTGATCTATATCTGGCCATAAAGTTACGTCTCTACCTTTGAGATCTGAAAAGTCTGTGTGATATTTTTTTAATTCATGATCACCCCAACCACTACGGCCACCTTGATATGTCGTAACGAAATGATTTGCATATAATTTTTGTGCAGTATTACACTTAACCTCACCCTCAACCATGATGATGGGTTTTTGTGTTTGCAGCAAACCACTGCGTTTAAATAATGGTTTACCTTTGTACTTTGGATTATCTTTATGGAATTCTTTAGTCCATAAATTTTTCTTTTCATAACCTCCTTTATTTGCACAGTATGAAAAACAAGGCATACTCTTTTTATTTGTGTCTGGGTTACGAAATAATTTAACACCAAATGCAATTTCTCCTGCCTTACCTGTATCGTAAAGATGATGATCCTTACCCTCCTTATGCAGTTTAAATTTTTGTAAATACTGTTTATCGCCTTTAGGAAACGGGACAGGTTTATAATTAATCTCTGTCATACATGTCTCCTAATAATGTTGGTGTCCACCCGTACTTGTCATAAAACTCACGATGCAGTTTGCACAGCTTATGGTGCATGGATATTTGATCAGCAGTTTCTAGCTCAGGTCTTTCGTATCCATGATCACGCACCTCTTTTGATCTTTTTAATTCTCTTGGTTCAGTCCAATGACCAAAATCATTATGCTGTTTTGTATTTGTAAATTTTTTACCAAACCAATCGATATGAGGATTTTTATTTTTTTTATGCTCTGTCATGACTGCCTCAATTCGTTAGAAAAATAATTCAGCAATTCTTGCTGACTGCAACCTGCAAAGCATTTAAATATTACTCTACTGTGTCCTTGTGAGATTGCTAACGATGGATTGTTATCATCATGGCATGGACAGTTTGTTAAATATGAATCTTCCCGCAACTTTTTAAATTTATTTGTCTTGGGTAAGACGTCTATGTAGTTTTGTAATCTTAGACTGTTAAAGTCTCTTCTTTTCTGATAAGTCATTGTTGTATCCTAAAACTATAAAAGGGAGAATCATTTTACTGACTCTCCCTTTTTTTATTTACAGAATAGTTACTGTCGAAATAATCTCTTACCTCCCTAGCAACAAACACAACACGACTTTGTGGTTTATTACCCCACTTGTAATGAGGTAATTCTTTTAATCTTCTATCAATAGTAGATAGACTAACATTTAAGGATTTAGCTAAATCTTTTTTAGTTAAGTACATAGTATCAATGTCGTGCATAAATTTCATTCTGTAAAATGATTTTTCCGACAAGGACACTCGCATCTGAAACTTTAACATACCTGCTAAAGCCACCCCTTTTGTGTTGAGTACGGGTCGACTCCTTTCTAACTCCACTAAAGGCCTTAACTTAGTGAAACCTGACCTGCAACCGATTGGCAAAAAGCTCTTTTCTTAATGTACAGCGTGACCTCCTTTATATAAAAATTTGATATGTGTTGCAAATAAAATGGATAGCTATGATGTGATTATCACAGGCTCACACACCGATTAATAATAACCGGTAAATTTCTTATTCTTTTTATTTTTGTAACGTTCATAATCTTCAATACTGTCCCAATAATTGCTGACCTCATGAGCATTAGTCCAGTAGCAATAATCTCTTTCCACGCGCCGCGGATCCCGTCTCGCTTTCTGCATGAGAGCATGTCTTTCTTCTTTTTCTTTTTGTAATTTAGCTTTTTCAGCTACCTCATCTTCATGAATTTTTATACGCCTGGCATTTGCCTTGCCTAATGTATTTGCATATTTCCAATCCTCTTTCATCGCCTGCTCATGTGATCTGTTTGTCCCTCTTTTCGTGATCTTTTCCACGTTTGTACGGACACTCTCAGGCAGTTCTTCCAAAATATAATTTGCTCTTCCTGTACTAGAGTCAATTACAAAGTCATATGGATCACTGTCCCTTATTCTGCGTTTCCTCAATGCGTTGGTGGTAACATTTAATGCTTTTGCCAGCACTCCCGGTTTTATTAATGTAGGCATGAGACATTAATAATTAAAACAGGTGCATGACACAATGACTGACACAGGCCAACACAGGCAATCACACTCCCTAACATGTCTATTTTTCTTTTTTTTCTGCCTGCTTCACACGTAACACACCAAAATAAATAAATTGTGAGAATATTAACGTATGTTTGTGCAGATGATTATTCTGAGAAATTGCAATTATAGCTGTGATGGGTGTGTAATTAAAAAAGTAATGAATTTGCAAGAATATACAAACCTTATTTGTTGATAGTGATTATTTAACTTTTAACTTCTTTTAAATAGTTTTTCTTGAAGTTGAACAACATGATCGTTTTGATAATTTTTCATGTATCGTTTTTTCAACATATTTTCACTTGTGTTTCCAATACTTGCTATGCTAATCGTATAGCAAGAAGACGAAGAAGGTCATCAATAAACGCAACCAGAAGTATTTCGTATTTAAGACTTCTCTGTGTCTCTTATTTTCAATTCAAACTTCATTGAACATTCACTGAAAACCTCATTGAGAAAACCCTCTAATTTAAAGCAATTTTATATTGACTTTAATATTGTATGATGTTGTTATGTTATAACATAACAATTAATATAAAATAAGGAGATAATATGAAAGTCGCGTATGTATTTAGAAATAATATGGCAAGCACTTTTCAACTTGCTACAATGATATTGCCACAACTGGAACAAAACTCCCACGTAGTAGATGTTGCTGGGATGTTTTTTTTTGACGATAACATTTTTTGTCTAAAAAAAGGAGATCCTGTTGGTGAGAGATTATCAAAAATTGCTAATGAAAAAAAAATGCTATTAATGGTATGTGACCAGTGTGCTGTAAGAAGAGGTTTTGCTGATGGAACTTTAGAACAATGCGGAAGTGGAGATGTTAAAGCAAAAGGTTTAGTTGATGGTGTGGTAGCAGGATGTTTTCCACAATTATACACTGCTCTTGGATCAAATCCACCAGATCAAGTAATTACTCTTTAAAAATTCAAAAAAAATAATAAAGTAAATTAATTCCTATTGGTGGGATCTAATAGATGCCACCATTTAAATCTTACTCTGCACATATCTACGAATACTACCTTCCACGATATTTGAGTATTTACGCAAATCTTTTTGTGCAACTTTTTTAAATTGTTTAAGTAATTCTTTATCTAAACATATAGTCATTAAAACTTTATTCTGTTTTATCTTTTGCTTTGTTTGCATGAGCATTGCTGTCATTACACAGAAAATTAGCACCAGGTATCTGATAATAAACACAATTATTTATAGTAAATATTAGTTACTATGACTAGAACCCTTAACAATCTCCTTGGTTGGTGGTAGGGTAATACTGATGAAGAAAGAAATTGTTGGTCTGGTAATCGGTATATTAATATTTCTTATCTTATTGTTAATTTATTCTGGAGAAAGTTTACTCAACTTAGGTAAAGAAGCTTCTCAAGCAGCTGAAAAAATTTATGATACTAGTACAAGTGTTGTTGAGAACTTGGTAACTAGAAGTGATGAGGAAGAAATAAATATTGTTGAAAAAATAAGAGAAGAAAATTTAGTTTATCTTGAAAAAAGATACGATCACTATGCTTGCAATGATGAATATACAATTAGAGATCTGTGTATTGACTTAAATCCTTATAGAAAACACCTAAAAGATATAGATAAGATAACGAAAAAAGAAGATAGAGAACATGTTGCAAAGTTATATAGTGAATATGCTGAGCTATGTAATGGTAACCTAGATAATTTCAAAAAACACCATGAAGAAAATGGCTTAATGCGAAAAAGTAAAGAATGGTGCGAAAATTCAAGAATAGGAAATAAAGAAAGTGAGGTTGATTGTTCAATATCTTCTCAATTTTCAAGTAATGGAACTCGCAAAGAATGTGAGAAAATTTTCGAAGAAACAAGATTAAAAAAGTTGTCTATTATTAGAGAATGGAATGAGTCACAAATAACCAATGAAGAATTTAAAAACAAAATTACCAAGGCTTTAAATGATATCCCTTCAGACTCCAGTTTGGATTTTAATGAAAGAATAACCTACGATCTTTGTCGTCAAATGGTTAAAGAAAATATAAAAATAAAAGAGATGTATAAAGACTATGATGAGAGATTTTGGGAGTTTTGTGGAACAGGAATTTATCTTAATTTTATTGATATAATTCTAAACAGAAGTGATTAAAAAAGGCCCCAAATTAATGGAGCCTTCTTTTAAATCTCCTTAGTTGATGGTAAGATAATCGTGATGAAAAAACTAAAAGTATAATTAAATCAATGAGTATCAAAAGTTTTTTAGAAAAGTCATTTGATAATTTGGGTATAGATGAATCTTACCCTAGAGAGAAAAGAAACTTTTCAAATAATGAATTATTAGTGATAGAAAATTTTTTTGTCGATGTGAAAGTCAAATACAATGAATTCAAACTAGAGGACGCTAAAAGAGAAGTAATAGAGCGCTATAACAGTACTACAAATAAAATATGGAATAAATTTAATTATTTACAACTAGATGGCCCTGGAGGAAAAAAAGAAACGGCAACAGAAGCAATCATAAAATCTTATTCATATAATAATAAATTAATTCAATTTTCTTTTACTAAACACTGGTTAAATAGACTTGATGATATGGATAAAACTATACTCAAACACAGATACTTAAGAGAAAATGAGCTCAAAAAATATACTAAATTAAAAGATGTTTTCTCGCCTCGTGAATTTGCTAAAGAATATAATCCTAAATTCTTTACAGCTATTGACTTTGAGCTTCGAATTGGAGGTGAAGATTTAGAAGAGAAAATTAATCTTGAAAGAACTTTACCTTCAGGTTTTTATAAAGCTGATTATCAACAAATGATTGGCGATATAAGAACTAGGTATCTTGGTGATTATGATATTTGGGATGAAAAAACAGAAGAAGATTTTAACGAAAAAATTTATGACAGATCTTTTGTTGCACTTGAAACAGTATTCAAAATATAATTGTGATAAAAATAAAAAGGGCTAGTGATAGGCCTTACCACTAACCCAATCGGCCTATACGCTAGTTATAAGCCAAGCCAAACAGAATAAATAAAAATTATTACGTGATAAGCAATCCAAAGCTTAATTGGTAACAAGGCTAACCAAAAAATAAATCCTACCATATTTCCTCCTAACCTAATTTTGCAACGAGCTTCTTTGGATCAAGCTTCGTATAAGTTTTTAAAAGTATCTTTGGATCGAGATGTCCAGAACAAAGTTGTACTTCTGGAACTGATAAGCCTTTCTCGAACATAAGAGTACACGCATGACGCCTTAGATCGTGCCACCTAAAACCTTTTATGTTTGTTTTCTGTAAAGCTTCGTCCCAAAAATGTTTCACTTGATTATTAGTCATAGGAAAAACTTTTCCGTCAAACTGTCTTGGTTGTGATTGCAAGATTAAGAAAGCTTTTTCGCTTAACGGAATAGTCCTGTCCTTGCCGTTCTTAGTGTTGGTTAAAAGCAAGGTTCTATTAGTGAAGTTAATATTTTTATATCGTATTCCTAATAGTTCCGATCTTCTTACAGCTGTTTCAATCGAGAACTGAACCATAGGTTTAAGGTAAGGGTTATTAACTAAAGCACAGGCTTCTAATAATTCCTTTTGTTCGCTTGGTTCTAACACTCGATCTCTTGGATCATTTTCTTTTTCGCGCTTAATAGCTCTACAAGGATTACTAGGAAAATATATTCCCCAATCATTAATCGCTGTTTGGATAATAGTAGAAATGAAAGATAGGTCTTTATTAAAAGTAGACCCACTAACTGTCATTAATCTTCTTTCTCTAAACTCGATTAAGTGTTTAGTAGATAATCTCAAACAATTCGTATCAGCGATTGTATCTTTAAGGATATAATTGATCTTATATTCCTCGCCCTTCCAATCTTTTTTACGCTTATGCTTGTTTTCAGTTTTATATCGATTGAGTAAATCTCTTAAAGTTAACTTACTCGCCTCCGTATAATCTGAGTAATCGCCTATATCTAGTTTACGTTCGACCCCTCTTGCCCACTTTTGAGCCTGGGATCTGATATCAAAAGTTCTAACCATAGTTTTAAAACCTTTGCGTTTAACGTGAACAGTATACGTCCAACCTTTATGTCTTTTACGTCGTTGTATGTACGCCATAACTTCTCACTTTCTAGAAGCGTAGGGCAACCACAGGGCAACTTTTTTAAATCTGAAATTTGATAGAGGCTAATTTTTGTTGGTAGGAGTAGAGGGAATCGAACCCACACCACCGAAGTGACCGGATTTTGAATCCGGCGCGTCTACCAGTTCCGCCATACTCCCTTAGTTAAGGTTTACTCTGGATTTAATTATTAGTCTATTAGTTTTAATGATTTATTTATTTTTTTACGATTATCTTTTTAGATTAAATTTTGAAGAAATGGTCGTGTACTCACTATATCCCATTCTTGCGATATATCTCATTGCAACGCTATCAACTCTATTATTCTTAATAAATTTATTATTTATAAAAATTCCAATTACTTCACCAATAATCATTGTAGAGATTTTTTTTGAATCTGATTTTAATTTAATTGTTTTAACTAATTTACATTCTAAATTAACAGGACTATCTTTAACTGACGGAGCTTTAACAAGTCTTGATTTTTTCTTTCTTAAATTTGATAAAATAAATTCATCTTCATCTGGTTTGAAATCCTTGGAAGATATATTCATTTGATTTCGTGATGTTGAGGTTGCAAAATTTACAACAAATTCTTTTGTAGTCAAAATATTTGATAAAGAATCCTTATATTTCCCATGTATTGAACTACCATTTGAACAAAACATAACCTGTGGAGGCTCATCAGCCACAGCGTTAAAATATGAATATGGAGCTAAATTAGTTATTCCATTTTTACTGATTGAAGAAATCCATCCAATAGGTCGAGGAAAAATAAGAGATTTAAATGGATCTATTTTAAAAGGACTTCCCTTTTTTGGCTCATAAAACATTATCTATTTTATACATAAGAACTTGCGTACTCCTTTATTTTTTCAAGCATTGAATAAACTCCATTCCTTCTCCCAGGAGTTAAAAGAGTATCAAGCTCTAAAGTATTTAACATACTAAAATCAGAATTTTTAATTTCAGATGGATTTCTATCACCATAAATATCACATAGAATTGTTACCATACCCTTTGATATAAATGCATCTGAGTCATAATAGAATGAAAGTTTGTTTTCTTTTAATTCAGGAACAAGCCAAACTTGTGCCTGACATCCTGAAACTTTAAAGGAGTCATTTCTGTATTCTTCTGGAAAATTTTTAGCATTTTTCGCCTGATCAATTAAAAATTTATACTTATCCATTCCATCATCGAATAGATCTAGACTCTCTTTGTAGTAATTTATTTTTTCTTCTATTGTTTTCATGACATAAATTTTCTTAATACTTTAGCAGAATCTTCTGGCAATACATCCATAATGAAAACACCAGCCATTGACTCAGAACCTGCTAAAACTTTTGGTTTATCGCCGTGTCGTAAAGGTGGATAAAATTCAACGTGAAAATGAAACTGATTATCACTTAATTCAGGGGAAGCGTGTAAGCCCATTATATACGGGCATCTTTTATTGAGAAAAGTATCATATCCTTTTACAACCTGTTGAATACATTTAGAAAAATCTTCAATTTGCTTATCATTAAATTTCCAAGGTCCCTCAACTTGAATTTTTGGTATTACCCATATTTCATATGCATATCTAGCAAAGGGTGGTACGGCAGCAATAAAATTGTCATTTTGATATACATAGTATTTTTCCTCCAGTTCCCTCATGATTTTAATTAAAAAATTTTCTTTTTTGAATGCCTTTATTTCTTTTTCAATTGCAGGAGGAATAAAAGGATAAGCATAAATTTGACCATGAGGGTGATGAAGAGTAACACCACATTCTTCCCCTCTATTTTCAAAAGGTAGAATATATTTAACCTCCGGTTTCTTTTGCAACTCCATATATCTATCAATCCAAACTTTAGTTAGTAACTCAATTCGCTCTAAAGGCATTTCAGAAATTGTATCAAGATGTGCTGGAGAATATACAACTACTTCACATTCTCCTTTTGAAGGTTTACTTAAAATATTTTCTAAAAATATATTTTCTCCATTAGGATTAAAGCTAGCCCAACGATTTGGAAAGACTGCAACTTCAAAATTTGAAAATGGTATCTCTGTTGGATAATTTAAATTTGCACCTGGGCAAAGTGGGCAATACTCTTTTGGTGGGAATGAAGTTCTGTATTTTCTTCCTGCTGAGTAGGTAACCCATTCTTCTCTTGAAGGGTTCCATCTCATATGAGGTTTAGGAATTTCTGTAATCTCAAGTTCTTGGCTAGGGGACTCTTTGTGTTCATTATAACCATAAAGATAAAGTTCTTTTTTATCATTTCTTATAAAAATTCTTTTATGTATTTGATTCATTAATTTTTTCTTCCCATTTAATTGAAGAATTTATAATTTCACTTAGATCATTATGTTTTGGTCTCCAATCAATATGTTTTAATATTTTTGATGTATCTGCAATTAATTGTTCAACATCTCCATCTCTTCTATTTGAAAATTTATAATCAATTTTATCTTCTGAAATTTTATTTGCAGTATTTATAACATCTAAAACACTAAAACCATTTCCATAACCACAATTAAATAAATTAGATTCTGAACTTTCTAATAAATATTTTGCAATTTCTAAGTGGATATCAGCTAGATCAGAGACATGAATATAGTCTCTGATAGCTGTTCCATCAGGCGTATTATAATCATTGCCAAATATTTCAATATTATCTCGTTTACCTACAACTACCTCAGATAAAATTTTTATTAAATGTGTTGATCTTTTAGATATTTGACCTGATCTTAATTTTTTATCAGCACCAGCAACGTTAAAGTATCGTAATATTATAAATTTGTAGTCATCTTTATTTTCAAATAAAAAATTTTCTGTTTTTATTTTAGATTCAGCATATGGATTTTGAGGATTTAAATTTGTATTTTCATCTATTAATTTATTTTCACTTACTGATCCGTATGCAGCAGCTGTTGAAGAAAATACTATTTTATTTAATCCATTATTTTTACAAGTTTCAAATAGCTTAGTTGCATTTTCAGTATTATTATTAAAATATTTCTGCGGATATTTTACAGATTCCTCAACTTGAATAAAACCAGCAAAGTGCATTAATAAATCAAAGCTATTAGATTCTATAATCTCAGAAATTACTTTTTCATCATTAATATTACAATTTGTAAAAAATGCATTTTTAGGAATGAGACTTTCATTTCCAGTAGATAAATCATCAATAACATGAACATTATGACCAGCATCTAGAAGAGAAAGAGCTGCATGACTTCCGATATAACCAGCTCCACCTGATAAAAGAATATTCATTTATTTTATAATAAATCATTATTTGACTATTTGAAAATATATTAACAAAAATGGTTTCATCCTCAACAATATGTGTTAAATATTATTTATGGAATTAATAGATACTCATCAGCATTTAATGTACCGGGACCAAGTTCGATATAGTTGGGCAAATGAATTTCCACCTATAGATAAGGGAAATTTTACATTAGAGGATTATAAAGAACTAACTAAAGACTTTAAAATCAAAGGAACAATATTCATGGAAACAGGAGTAGATGACTCTGATTATAAAAAAGAAACAAAATTTATACAATCTATTATGGATCAGCCTGATAGTAATATGAAGGGTTTAATTGTTTCAATAAGACCAGAAGAAAAAAATGGTTTTGATCAATGGTTGGAGGAAACTATTGATATGAATGTAGTTGGATATAGAAGAATTTTTCATGTTATGCCTGATGAATTTTCTCAAAACACTGTATTAAGAAATAATGTAAAAAAAATTGGTTCAGCTGGAAAACCCTTTGATATTTGTTTTCTGCCAACACAGCTAAAAATTGCAAAAGAATTTGCAAAGGAATGTGATCAGATGGATTTAGTATTGAATCATTGTGGGGTTCCACCTATTGCATCTGGAGAGATCGATGAATGGGGTAAAGATATTAAATCTCTTTCTGAACTTCCAAATGTTACTTGTAAATTATCAGGTTTAATGGCCTATTGTGCACCTGGCACTTCTTCTTATGAAACAATAAAGCCATACGTAGATCATTCTTTAGAATGTTTTGGTCCTGATAGAATGGTGTGGGGAAGTGATTATCCGGTAGTCAATGCTGGCAAAGGTATTCAAGAGTGGATTAAAGTTACACATACTATCCTAAGCAATCTTTCAGATGATGAAGCAAAGAAAATCGCAAGTTCTAATGCTGAGAGAATTTACAAAATCTGATTATAATTTTATCTTTTGAAATTAATATTTGAAATGAAAAAATTATTATTCTTTATAGTTTTATTTATTTCAAGTGTTGTATTGTCAGACGGATCTCCAAAATTAATAAATAAAGCTCTAATTTGTACAGAAGGAAACTATAATTTTAAATCTATGTATGGTTTTAAATTTATTGATGATAACTCAGTTCAAATATTGATTAAGAATTCAGACACAGTAGATGTCCTCACTGACAATATTTTAACATATAATACAACTAAAGAAATTATTTATATTATAGGCTTAGATAATAATAAAATGATAAATTATGGATTTAATATTTTTAGAGAAAACTTAAATGTTTGGGCTTTTAATGTTACAGCATTAGAGCCATTTTTTGATGGTAGTCAATGTGAGGTATTTGATAATACGCCTAGTGAATTTAAATCTTTTTTTAAGTCCATTTTTAGTGGTGATATTAAATCTTCATCTAAAATTAATAAAATTTAAATTAAATTTATGAACAATTATAGTTTACAGGTCTTATAAATTGTTTTTTTAAATTAGCTTTCAGATCTTTTAAGTAAATTTTAAAATATATTCCATTTCTTATATTCTCATCAGATAGAGTTTTCTTGTATCCTTTTCGTCCTATTTCAATAAAATCAAAATTATTGTTGTTTTGAACTAATTCAAAATTATCAACAACACTTTTATTATTCCAAATATAATCAATTAATTTATTTGTTTCTGAATTATAAATTACTTTTATTAATTTAGGCGCAGACATTTCAAGAGGAGAGATATTTTTGATATTTGTACTTAAACTAATATTACAATTATAATTTTTTATCTCATTAGAATAACAATAATTTGAAATAAAAAAAGATAAAATTAATACGCAACCTAATTTGGTTTTCATTATTATAATTTTTTTGCTGTTGAAACTAAAATCTGAATTTTATTTCTTACAATATCTATTGGAACATGTCCAAATCCACATTCACTTGTTAATAATATTTTTTCTTTAGGAAAATATTCTAGCGCAGGTTTGATAGCCATTATAATGTCTTCTTCTGTTTCTGTACTATCAATTCTTTGATCAATTACGCCAAGAGATACTTTTCCGTCAAATTTCCAATCATTAAAAACATCCAACATTTTATAATGTAAGCTGCAGTGCTCTAGATGTATTTCATCAACTTTTAAAATCTTAAATGCCTCAATCATATCAGTGTATTTTCCAAAAAAACCTCTTTTCCTGTGAGCATTACCACCACATACGTGCAGGTTAAAATCTACATTAGGAAATTTCTCAATAATTCCATTTAGTATCTCAGCCGCCCATTTCGTTTCATTTACATTTTCTGTCCAAACAGGTTCATCAAATTGAACATAATCACATCCCTCATGTACAACTTCTTCTAGTTCTGCAATTAAAGCATTCGCATAAGCTTTCGCAAGTGCAATATCATCTGGATAGAGATCAGGTCTTTGATTAACACTAAATCTTGCTAACATATGAGGTCCGGTTATTGTTTGCTTCACTCTTACGTTAGAAGGAGTATTGTCTCTCGCTACCCTCCATTTTTTTGCCAAACCAGTTTTTAGATTTTTTACTTCATCTTTTACAACTGCGCACTCAATTCCAAACCCTTTCGTTCCATGAGTCTTACTCAAATCCACACCTTTCATTGAGCCACCAAGTGTAAAATCTTTGCGAATTTTATTTATAGCATCCACTCCATCAAGTCGTAATTGGTAGAACCAATACATATTTTCTCTGTATCCTTCACCATCAGTAATAATATCTAGACCAAGATCAGACTGTTCTTTAACTGCCCATTTAATCATTTCAAAAGATTCTTCATCAGAAACACTTGGTTTACGAAGTGTATCTTTTTGTACTTCTTTTCTTGGATAACTGCCTGTGACTGTTGTTGTGTAACTCATCTATTAATTATTTTCTCTTACATCTTGTATAAGACATTTAACACCTTCTTCAAATGACCTTGGATTAAAATTAATTTCTTTTCGAATTCTTTCATCATTCTGATCATCAATTAATGGAGTAGATTTTACATTTTCATCAAAATAAATTTCCGCATCTGGAATTATTTTTTTTACTGTTGCCTCTAGTTGAGTACCATCTAAAGTTTCCGCTCCCGTATTAAAGCAAGAATAGTTTAGAGTTTCTTTCAATGCTAAGCGAACAAGTTGTTCTGCACAATCATCTACATAAATCCAATTATCCCTATTATTTTTTGAGAACGGTAGGTAAGCCGTTTCACCTAATGCTGGTTTTGCTGCAAAATCCTCAGCCCAATTAATAGCTGTGTTCTGCCTTCCATAACCAAAGACAACTGATGGTCTAGTATAGGCAATACTACAACCATGTTTCTTGATATATTTTTCAGCCATAAACTCATTAAGAAGTTTCATCACACCATATGTATAAAAATGATTGTTAATACCCGAGTAGTCTTCTTCCGTCACAGCTCTGTTTCCAAAAAATTCTTGGTGAGCACCGTAAACAGTTTCGCTACTTGCAAATACCAATCGTCTAATTTTATATTTTACTATCATTTCAAATATTGAAGTAGTTCCAACAATATTTATTTTGCTTGCTAGTAATGGATTTTCTTCACATATAGTTCCAATTCCATATGCTAAATTAATAACTGAATCTATTTTGTTATTTTGAAAAATATTTTCAATTTGTTTGTGATCTGTAATATCTAATTTTTGATAATTAACTCTATCTTTATTTTTTCCAATTTTTAAAATATTATTTTCAAGCTTATCTTTATTTTTTTCAATATTAAGATCTGTTACTAAAACATCGATATCTCTTTTAAGTAACTGCACTACAACTTTAGAACCTATAAATCCTAAACCACCTGTAACTAAAATTGTCATTTGAGTTTGATCTCATCATTGTCTGTGGAGATCATAGTATTTATCTTTTCTTTGTATTGAAACTTTTTAGATAAAATATCTTTAAAGAGCACGCCTAAGCCATGACCATTAGGTTTTGGAGTACATCCATTGGTAATTTTTATTTTTTTATTTTCAAATAATTCTTTATTTATAGGGTGATCCATAAAACAGTATTCTGTGAAAGCCACATTTGGTACTGTAAGTCCAAGATGAATTCCAGCCATTATACTTATTGCACTGCCCCAAGAATGAATAGCAACTGGTTTATTATGAATGTATGCTAAATCACATATTCTTCTCCCTTCAATAAAACCAGAAGTTGCTATATCAAATTGAAGTATATCAAACACATCTTCTTCTAAATATTTTTTAAAAGCTCTAGCCGTAGGTATACTTTCCGCTCCAGCAATATTAAGAGTTGAAAACTTTTTTATGTCTTTATATCCATTTATGTTTTCAACTCTACAGGGTTCTTCAAGAAATACAATTTCCTCTCTTTCTAATTTTTTTGCTAAATTAATAGAGACTTTAGTTGCCCACGGATTTGCTGAAGAACCTTGAACGGCATCAACTATAAGTTGCATTCTATTTTTAAATTTTTTATTGAATGATTTAACTAAATCACTGACTGTATCAGGATCTATCACACGCATCTTATATACTCTAAATCCAAGTGAGTACGCTCTATTTGCATCTTCTAAAAGTTGCTTACTATTGTCAAACAATCCATTGCTAGCATAAATTCTAATTTTTTCTTTTTGCAAACCTCCTAAAAGTTTATAAACTGGTGTTTTCATCCTCTTTCCTAATAAATCATACATAGCAATGTTGATTCCTCCCATGACCCCTATTCCTATGCCTTCACGATTCCAAAAAACACTAGACCCATACATTTTTTCCCATGCTTGATTTATATTTTCAGAATTTGTATTCTTAAGTAGATCGCTGAAGTGTTTTATTAATCCTATAATTGGTTCATAAGTGAATTGACCATGTGTAATTTCCCCTAAACCATAATTATTATTACTGTCTGTCAATTTCACAACAGGTACAATCATGTTTTCAACTACACCTGCACTATATTTATAATTTAATTTTTTAGGAAAAGGATATTCCAAGAAAAATACTTCAATTTTTTTAATGCTGGACATTATTTTTTTATTTATTCCATGTAAAAAATTTCATCCATCATTACCCATGAATTGTTTTCTTCATTATTTGGAAATGGGTTGAAACAATCTATCATTAATTTTGTCCATTTATCTACAATTGGAATTTTTTGCATTTCTTCCATGTCTTTATTAAAATTATCTCCATCATACTCAAGATAACCAAACATAAAATCTTCTTTTAAATAAATACTATAATTTTTAATCTTAATTTTTTTTAATTCACTCAAAACTTCAGGCCATACATCGGCATGATTACTTATATAAAAGTCTCTTTTT
>CACKSM010000006.1 GCA_902602885.1 uncultured Alphaproteobacteria bacterium | reverse complement strand
ACTGTAATAAAGTATTTGTATCATTTTTTTTGATTAAAAAAATTAGAGGATAAATATGAAAAAAATAATCTGTATCTTATCAACTTGTCTTTTTCTAAGCTCAACGAGTTTATTTGCAAGAGACTATATTTCTATAGTTGGCTCATCAACTGTATATCCATTTGCTACTTTAGTAGCTGAAAAGTTAGCTTCTGAGGGAATGAAAGCGCCAGTAATTGAATCAACTGGTTCTGGAGGAGGTCATAAATTATTTTGTGCTGGCATAGGAGTAGAACATCCTGACATAACTAATTCATCAAGAGCACAAAAAGATAAAGAATTTCAGTTATGTAAAGAAAATGGTGTTACAGATATAATTGAAGTAATAATTGGCAATGACGGTATAGCGTTTGCATATTCAGCAGATTATGATTACGGAGATCTTAATTTGACCAAAGAACAAATTTGGCAAGCAATGGCAAAAGACAATAGTAATGCACCAAAAACTTGGTCGGACATTGATGCTAGTTTACCAAATGTAGAAATTTCAATCATGGCACCACCACCAACTTCAGGAACAAGAGATGCTTTCGATTCACTAGTAATGAAAAAGGGTTGTGTTAAAGAAATGTTAGTCGCAGATGGGGATTGTAAAAAATATCGTGAAGATGGACATGTAATTGAAGGTGGAGAAAAAGACGAACTTTATGTTGAGCACATTTCAAAGGAGAAAGGTGCTTTTGGAATATTTGGTTATAGTTTTTTATCCAATAATACTGACAAAGTTAAAGCTTCTAAAATAGATGGTGTAGAAATTTCGATGGAAGGTATTCAAGACTATTCATATCCAATAGCAAGACCATTATTTTTTTATATTAAAAAAGCACATATAGGCGTAATTCCAGGAATTATGGAATATGTTAATGAGTTTGTTAGCGAAGAAGCAACCGAAGATTATCTTCTGGAAGCTGGTCTAGTAGAGCTTAGTCCTTCTGATAGAGAAACTGTTCTAGATGCAGTTAATAATCAGAAAAATTATAAATAATAATATTTAATTTATGAAAAAGGGGGATACGAATCTCCCTTTTTTTTAATTACAAATAACCGTGTTTTTTTGGTCAATAGTTCTCATACTAATAGGAATTTATTCTTCTTATATTTTTGGACAATCACGCATTAAAAAACTCGTATACTCGACAAACCTTAAACCTAAATCACAATATAATTATCATGCACAATATGTCTTAAGTTGGTGCTTATTACCTGCATTAATAGTTTATTTTTCTTGGGCAGTTTTTGAAGAACAAATAATTCAAAATCTAATCTTAGATAGTTTTGAATACGTAGAGGGTGCTGCATATGATGATGGACTTCTCTTAGCGGAAATTAGAAATGTAGCAAATAATACTGATTTCAGCGAAGGTAAATCAAAGGAAATAATTAATGCCGCATCACAATACAAATCATTAAAATTAACTAGCGAGATTTCATTCTACATATCAATTATAATAATTATGGTCCTTGGCTCTTTGTATGCTGTTAGAAAAATAAATATTCAGTTCAATGCACAGGATACAATTGAAAAATATATAAAATATATTCTAATTTTTTGTTCTTCGATCGCTGTCTTAACAACTATTGGGATAATATTTTCATTAATTTTTGAAAGTTTTCGTTTTTTTTCTCAAGTATCTATTTTTGAATTTTTATTTAGTACAGAATGGTATCCCTTCATTCCAATTAGAGAAGGTCAGGCTGCGGCCGAGGGATCTTTTGGAGCAGTTCCTATATTTGCAGGAACTTTTTTAATAATGATTGTTGCCATGTGTGTTGCAGCACCTATTGGTTTATTAACTGCAATTTATCTATCGGAATATGCTTCTCAAAAAGTAAGAAAAACAGTCAAACCATTACTTGAAATTTTAGCAGGAATTCCAACAATAGTTTATGGTTTTTTTGCTTTTGTGACAGTAGCACCTTTTGTAAAATCTTTTGGTCAATCGATAGGTATCGATGCTTCTCCAACTAGTGCTTTAGCAGCTGGTTTAGTTATGGGTGTAATGATAATCCCTTTCATCTCATCTTTGTCTGATGATGTAATAAATTCTGTTCCACAAAATTTAAGAGAAGGATCTCTTGGTATTGGTGCTAACAAAGCAGAAACAATTAAAAAGGTAATTTTACCCGCAGCACTTCCTGGAATTGTAGGAGCTTTCCTGCTTGCAATTTCAAGAGCTATTGGTGAAACAATGATTGTTGTAGTTGCGGCTGGAACAGCTGCTAATTTAACTGCTAATCCTTTTGAAAACGTTACAACTGTTACTGTCCAAATAGTTGTTGCCTTAATTGGCGATCAAGAATTTGATAATCCAAGGACCTTATCAGCATTTGCTTTAGGATTAGTATTATTTGTAATCACATTAAGTCTTAATGTTTTAGCATTACGTATCGTAAAAAAATACAGAGAACGCTATGAATAGTATCGTTACACAAGAACGAATAATTGCACTTCGTAAAAAAAGAAGTGCGCAAGATTTACGTTTTAAATATTATGGTTTTATTGCAATGTGCTTGGCATTAGCAGTACTTGTATTTTTATTATACTCGATATTTTCAAGAGGGTTTACTGCTTTTCAAAAAACAACCATACTTTTGGAAATAAATTATGACCAAGAAGTTTTAAAATTAACTCCTGACTCAACTGAGAAAGAAATAGAAAAGGGAAAATTTTTTAAAGTTAAAAAAAACGCATTAAATAATGTTTTTGAAAATTTGAGTAAGTCTGATGCTAAATTGATTAAAAAATTATTTTCAACTAATATTGATAATGAAATTAAAAATTATTTCTTAAATAATCCTTCCGTTCTAAATACGAAACAAAAATTATGGGTTACTGCTCACAGTAATGTTGATCAAATGCTAAAAGGTAATTCTAGCAGAGATGTTCCTGAAGATAGAAGAAAGTTAAATGATATCCAATTATCTTTTATAGACCAATTAGTTCAGGAAAATCGAATTCAAAAAGAATTTAATAATTTCTTTTTCACCAGAGCAGATTCAAGACACCCTGAAATTGCAGGAATTGCCGGATCGTTTATGGGATCTTTACTCACATTATTTGTTGTATTTATTTTATCATTTCCCATAGCGATTGGTGCCTCAGTTTATTTGGAGGAGTTTGCTCCAAAAAATAAACTAACAGAATTAATTGAAGTTAATATTTCAAATTTAGCTGCAGTTCCATCCATCGTATTTGGTCTTTTGGGTTTAGGAGTATTATTAAATGTGTTTGGTTTTCCAAGAAGTACACCTCTTGTTGGGGGAACAGTTCTAGCACTGATGACACTACCAACAATAATAATTGCTTGTAGAGCGTCATTAAAAGCAGTTCCACCTTCAATTAAAGAAGGTGCGTTGGCAATAGGGGCAACTAAGTCCCAAGCTGTATTTCACCATGTTGTTCCACTTGCTTTACCTGGAACATTAACAGGAACGATTATAGGTTTAGCACAGGCATTAGGAGAAACAGCTCCATTAATTATGATTGGTATGGTGGCTTTTATACCCAATATACCAACAGGAATAACAGAACCGTCAGCTTCTTTACCTGTTCAAATTTTCTTATGGGTAGAAAGTGCTGAACGAGGCTTTCAAGAAAAGTCTGCTGCAGCTATTATGATAATATTATTATTTTTATTTATGATGAACGCTCTTGCTGTATATTTACGAAATAGATTTGAAAAGAAATGGTAGATAAAAATAATACTAAGATTTTAGCTAAAGACGTTGATGTTTTTTATTCTGAGAAGCAGGCATTAAATAAAATTTCAATGGACATCAAAGAAAAAGAAGTAACAGCTTTAATAGGTCCATCTGGTTGTGGTAAATCAACATTTCTTAGATGTATAAACCGCATGAATGATCTCATTGAAATTTGTAAAGTATCTGGATCAATTAAAGTTGATAACGAAGAGATTATAAGTTCCGCTACTGATGTGGTAAGTTTAAGATCTAAAATTGGAATGGTATTTCAAAAACCAAATCCTTTTCCCAAATCAATATTTGATAATGTAGCTTACGGGCCTAGCATTCACGGATTAGCAGATACAAAATCTGATCTAGAAAATATAGTTATTACATCGTTAAAAAAAGCTGGTTTATATAATGAAGTTAAAGATCGATTAAACGAGCCTGGAACAAGTTTATCAGGCGGTCAACAACAACGATTATGTATTGCAAGAGCAATTGCCGTGAATCCTGAAATAATTTTAATGGATGAACCCTGCTCTGCTTTAGACCCAATAGCAACTGCTATTATAGAAGAATTAATTGATGAGTTAAGATTAAACTATACAATTATTATTGTAACCCATTCTATGCAACAGGCAGCAAGAGTTTCGCAGAAAACATGTTTCTTCCATTTAGGTGAATTGATAGAAACAGGTGATACAAATAAAATTTTTACAAATCCTGATAATACAAAAACTCAAGATTATATCACAGGGAGGTTTGGATAATGAAAGAAGAAGGACATATTGTAAAATCGTACGATGAGGAAATAAAAGACATTAAAAATGGTATTATCGAAATGGGCAGTTTAGTCGAAAAACAACTAAAAGACTCACTGCAGTGTTTAAAAGATAAAGATACAGAATTTGCTGATAAAATTATAGAAAACGATAATGTAATTGATAAAGCATATAATGCTCTTGATCAAAGCTTAGTTGAAATACTTGGCAAAAGACAACCGATGGCTGCAGACTTACGAACAATTTTTTCAGCAATCAAAATCAATAAAGATCTAGAAAGAATAGGAGATCATGCAACAAATATTGCCAAAAGAGTAGCAATTGCAGAAATAGTTCTACCAGAAAAGCCTTCGAGAGATATTATTAATATGGGTGAACAAGTTAATATTATGATTAGTGAGGTAATAAAAGCTTTTTTAGAATTTTCAGATCAAGCTGCAAAAAAAGTTTGGTTAATGGATAGACAAATTGATGAAGAGTATCTTGGAATATTAAGACAATTATTAACCTACATGATGGAAGAACCAAAAAGAATCACTGCATGTACAAGTCTTTTATATATGGTTAAAGACCTAGAGCGAATAGGTGACTATGTTCAAAATATTGCGGAAGATATTTATTATGCAGTTTCTGGTGAGCCCCTATTTGATGGTAATCCAGACCCAACCTGGGAAGTAATTCTTCCAAAGAAAAAATAAGTTTTAATAGAACTGTAACAAAAATTTAATAGTAGAGACTCATGAAACTTAAAATGCTTATCGTTGAAGATGAAGAAGCATTACTAGATCTTTTAAAATTTAATTTTAACAAAGAAGGATATAAAATAGATACTGCAACGGATGGTGAAACTGCTTTAGAAAAAATCTTATATAAACCACCTGACATAATTATTCTTGATTGGATGTTACCAGAGTTATCAGGAATTGAACTTTGTCGAAGAATTAGAAAACATAAAGAACATAAGAATATTCCTATCATAATGTTAACAGCGAAAGGTGAAGAAGAAGATAAACTTCGCGGCTTAGAAACTGGCGCAGATGATTACATAACAAAACCTTTTTCGGTTAACGAATTAGTGGCAAGAGTAAAAGCTGTTCTTCGACGAATTAGGCCAATGTTTGTAGATGAAGTTTTAACTTATAAAGGAATAGTAATTGATCTTGTATCTCACTCGGCATCACGAGATGGAGAAACTCTTCATCTTGGTCCAACAGAATTTAATTTATTAGCTTTCTTTATGGAAAATATTGGTCGTGTCTTTAGCCGCGAACAATTACTTAATCATGTTTGGAAAAATGAGGCCCATGTAGAACCTCGAACAGTTGATGTTCATATAAGAAGACTACGAAAGGCCATTAATAATGACGTAAAAGAAGATTTTATAAGAACCGTGAGATCAGCAGGATATTGTTTTGGCTCGTAATTAAGCCATAAATTTCACTTATACAAATCACTTACCAAACTATAAAACCACCATATGAAGAGTCTTTTTAGATCATTCTTTACTGTAAGCTTCTATACATTTTTAAGTCGAGTATTAGGTTTTATCCGAGACATATTAATAGCGAGATATCTTGGATCGACAGTAATTGCTGATGCATTCTTCGTAGCATTTCGTATTCCTAATTTCTTTCGCCGTGTCCTAGCAGAAGGAGCCTACAGTGCTGCATTAATCCCTGTTTTCTCTGGTGTTGTTCTTAATCCAAAAGATGAACGCGAGGCTTCTGACTTTGTTGAAAACACGACCTCAATGTTACTTTTTGCTACGGTCGTTTTAACAATCATTTTCTTCTTTGGGATGCCTTATATCATTCAAGTTTTGGCACCAGGTTTTACCGATAATAAAGAAGCTTATGAACTTGCTGTCCATTTTGGAAAAATAATTTTCCCCTATATTATTTTTATTTCTTTAGCTGCTCACTTTGCTTCAATTAATAATGTTCATGAACGTTTTGCGGCTGGTGCATTTGCTCCTGCTATTTTAAATATAAGTTTTATTCTGTCATTATTCTTTTTAACACCTTTTGTAACTACTGCAGGTCACGCATTATCCTATGGCGTATTAATAGGAGGAGTGTTACAATTTCTATATTTATACAGATCAGTTTTAAACTTTTACCAGCCACGTATTCGTATCCCAGTTTTAAATGAAAAGTTAAAAAACTTTTTCAAATTATTTTTACCCGGTGTTATGGGTTCAGGTGTTATTCAATTAAATATTGTCATTGGAACTATCATTGCTTCTTTTTTACCTGTTGGTGCTATTAGTCATATTTATTACGCTGATCGTCTTAACCAATTACCACTTGCTATTTTTGGAATAGCACTTGGCATAGTTCTTTTACCAAGTTTATCAAAAGCAATTAAACAATCAGATCAAGAAACAACAAATAATATTCAAAATAGATCTATTGAATTTTCGTTATTAATTTCTTTACCATCAGCTATAGGATTATTTATTTTAGCTGAACCTATTATTTATATTTTATTTGAACGAGGTGCATTTGTAAAAGAAGATACTTTTTATACTGCTAAAGTTCTTAGTTACTTTGCCTTAGGTCTACCTGCATACATTATAATTAAAGTTTTAGTTTCCTGTTTTTTTGCAAGAGAGGATACTAAAACACCTCTCTATATATCTATTGTCAGTGTGATTACTAATGTTGTGTTATCACTACTTTTAATTGGATCAATGAGAGAAATGGGCATTGCTGTTGCAACAGCAATTAGTGCATGGGTGAATGCATTATTATTGTACCTTTTTTTAGCTATTAGGAACCATATAAAATTTGATTATCTATTAGTAAGAAATTCTATTAAAATTTTACTAAGTTCATTTCTATTATTTGTGGGAATCTACCTATTAAATGGACTATTCTTTACAAATATTAGTGGAAATTCAGTGTTATTAAACTCGGCACTTTTACTTCTGATGATCTTTTTAGCTATAATTATTTATTTTGGATTAGTAATTATGTTAAAAGTCCTATCGATAAGTCAACTAAGAGAATATTTAAAAAAATAAAATGGAAAAACCAACAAAAAGAATTTTATCTGGCGTTCAACCATCTGGTGATCTTCATTTAGGAAATTATCTTGGTGCAATAAAAAATTTTGTTTCTCTTCAAAAAGAATACGAATGTTTTTTTTGTGTTGTTGATTTGCATGCGATAACCGTTTGGCAAGATCCTAAAGTTTTAGCAAATAAAACAAGAGAAGTAACAGCTGCCTTTATTGCTTCTGGTATTGATCCAGAGAAAAATAATATTTTTGTTCAATCACAAGTTCCTCAACATGCACAGCTTGGTTGGTTGTTTAATTGTGTTGCCCGAATGGGATGGTTAAACCGTATGACACAATTTAAAGATAAAGCTGGAAAGAATAGTGAGAACGTATCTGTTGGTTTATTTTCTTATCCAACACTGATGGCTGCTGATATACTAATTTATTTAGCAACGCACGTTCCTGTAGGTGATGATCAAAAACAACACCTAGAATTAACAAGAGATATAGCACAAAAATTTAATAATGATTTTAAGACAGATTTTTTTCCTATTCCTGAACCATTAATTTTAGGAGAGGCTACAAGAGTGATGAGTCTCCGCGATGGGTCAAAAAAAATGAGCAAATCAGATCCATCTGATTATTCGAGAATCATGTTAACTGATACAGCGGAAAATATTATACAAAAAATTAAAAAAGCCAAAACAGATCCTGAACCATTACCACAAGATAAAACTGGTTTAGAAAAAAGACCAGAAGCAGAAAACTTAATCTCGATATTTGCTTCTTTACAAGACACATCTATTGAGAGTGTTATTAAAGATTATGCAGGGAAAGAATTCTCCACCTTTAAAAAAGATTTGGCAGATTTATCCGTATCTAAATTAGAACCCATTACGACCGAAATGAATAAACTTATGAGTGATGTTTCTTACATCGATTCTATTTTAAATCAGGGTAAAGAGAATGCTATAGCAGTAGCAGAACCTGTTTTGCAAAAAACTAAAGAAATTATTGGTTTTTTATCCTAAAAATTCCCCAAATTTTAAATTTTTTTTTAGAAAATTCATACTAAAGACATATTAATAACTATATATAGTGCATATGTTTATTCAAACTGAACAAACTCCCAATCCTCAAACATTAAAGTTTCTACCTGGAAAGGTTGTAATGGATGATGGAACTGCCTTCTTTCAAAATATTGGTGAAGCAGCTGACTCACCATTTGCAAAACGCTTATTTGATGTTGAGGGTGTTGAAGGTGTTTTTTTTGGAAGTGACTTTATAACTATTACTAAAAATCAATCTTTAGATTGGCAAGTTATGAAGCCGTTAATTTTAGGGTCGATAATGGATCATTATAATTCTGGCGACACAACAATTAATATTAGTAAAAAAGGTGAGGATAAATCATTAGAGATTGATGAAAACGATACCGATATTGTAAAACAAATTAAAGAATTATTGGATACACGAGTAAGACCTGCCGTTGCAATGGATGGTGGTGATATTATTTACGATAGTTTTAAGGATGGTGTCGTATATCTCCACATGCAAGGCGCATGTTCCGGATGTCCAAGTTCAACTGCTACTTTAAAAATGGGTATTGAAAATATGTTAAAGCACTATGTTCCAGAAGTCCAAGAAGTAAGGCCTATTGATGGATAGACTGTTAAACTTTTTTTGCTTTCCCTTATTACTTATTGGATTAATTTTTATAGGTAATGGTTTTGTTGGTTATGTAGAAATTAATGCAGTCGATACTAAGAATAACATTCGAACCGCAAATCAAATAAACAAATTATATTCTCAAAAAGAAATTACACTATCTGAAAAAGAAATTACTCTTAAAGGTCCTCCTATTGCAGAAATAGTGAATGAAAAATTAATTGTTAAAGTAAGAATAAAGCCAATCAATCCTATTATCACTTCAAAGATTGAAGAGCAAAACAATCCCAGTTTGCAGTTAACATTATCTGATAAAGACTTTGATTACCTTGATTCAAATAAAAAAGAATTCGTAAAAACTGTTTTACCAATAATTATTAATGAAAATCAAAATATTTTAATGATTAGAAGTTTTGTTAATGAGCTCAAAGGTAAGTTAGAAACTTTTAGAACTCTCAATAATAATGAAATAAGAAAACTTAATGATATTGCTAAAAAGTATAATATTAAGTATCAAAATAAACACAAATTAGATTTAGTTGATGAAATACTTTCAAACGTTGATGTAATACCTAATTCAATAGTATTAGCTCAAGCAGCAATTGAAAGCGGATGGGGTAAGTCTAGATTTGCAAAAGAATATAATGCACTTTTTGGGGAATACACGTATGATGACTCGGAAGGTGTTATCCCACTTGAGAGAGAAAATGGTGATACTCATCTAATCAAAGCATTTAACTCATATAGTAACAGTGTTGAATCATATTTTGATAACATTAATTCTCATTATGCATATGAAGATTTTCGTGATATCCGAAATATAATGAGAAAACGAAATAATTTTTCCAATGTTAACTTACTTGTTAATAAATTAAGCACTTACGCAGAAGATGAAAATTATATTAAAACAATAAGACAAGTTATTAAAACTAATAACTTTGAAATCTTTGATCAAAAAACTATTTCTTATTAATTAAAAATAAAATTGGTGACCAAACCATCTCCAATTTCCTTCACTATCTTTAACAGTACAATTCATTCTAGATCTTCCAGCTGACAATTCTCGTGAAAGTCTTATTTCAATTCTTTCATTAAATTTATAAATTTCTCTATCAACCTGACCTTTACTATCAAATATAAAACAATCTAGAGACTGAGCTTTCTTTTCATCAAGAAGAGAGAAACCTATAAATGGTGGATTTTGTTTAATGGTTGGACTTTCAGGTATGAAGTCATAAACTCCTAATCCTTTAGAAGAAGCAGCAAATTTTACTCTATCTATTTCACCATACCTTTCATTTAACGAAAACCGTGGTAGATAATACATGTTAGATGTTTCATTAATTATTCCGGAATGCTGTCCAAAAGCAACCTTAAATTTAAATTCTTTTACTAATTCAATTATTTGATCTGTTGTCTCACCATAAGGAAATGCAAATAAAGTTGGTATCTCCCCAAGCTCTTTTAAGAAGATCCTATTAGATGTTTCTATTTCATCTCTTACTTCTTCAATACTAATATCTGGCATGTGAGCATGTGTATGAGAGTGTGCACCAATTACTACGCCTTCTTCTTTAAGCTTTCTTATTTGATCCCAGTTAATATATTTTTTATTATTTGAAATTGTCCCCGTTGTTACAAATAAGGTAACAGGAATATTGTTTTCTTTAAATAAAGGCCACCCAACTTCTAAAAAAGACTTATCAGCATCATCTACACTTATGCCAATAGTATTTGCTGGAAGATCGCCATCATTAATAATTGTATCAATAATAAAATCTAATGATTTTATTGTATATTTTTCTTTAGTTAATTCTTCAATATGACTATTAAGTTGGTCAATAGTTACACTTGTTGAAGGATATTTAGAAACTCCAAATTTATGATACATAAATACAGTTGCTGAGTTTTTTACTTCATTAGCAAAAGCTCCAGTTACTAATAAAAAAATTAAAGTAATACTTTTTAAAAATAGCAATAGAATGTAGTTATGTAATTTCATATGTTGTTATTTCTAGATATTATATCATCAATACCAGAGTTTTGTGTAATTGATGACAACAAAATAATATTACAACAGAAAATTACTCAATCTGAAACAGATAAGTTGAGTGATAATATAATACAATCTTATATAGAAATAGATAAACGATTAAATTTAACTAAAAATCTCAAAAAAATTTCTACAACAATTGGTCCTGGATCTTATACAAGTTTAAGGGTTGGTTCAGCATTTATTTCTGGTCTTATGATTTCTCGTAATATTCCTTATTACCCACTAACTATTGAGGATATCTTAAACTTGAACGCAATAAAACATCCCAAAAAAAAATTGGGAGTTTTTATAACATCTTCTAATAATCAGAAATTTTTCTGTTATAAAACTAAGGATAAGAAAATGGAATACTATAAAATTGAAAATTATAAATATTTAATTCCAAAAAATATCGATTTGATTCTTTTTAATAAAAGTAAAATTAATGAAAACAATGAAGTAGAACAAATACAGTTTTCTATTTTTGAAGAATTTTATAACAATTACAATAATTTTAACTTTAAAAAAAATATTATTATTGAACCAATATATGTATCAAATAATGAATTACTAAATTGAATAGAATTAGCTTAATAAATAAAGAAGACCTAATATCAATAATCAATTTTATAAATGAAAATAGTGATGAATTTAATTATTTTAAAAACATAGGATGGAATATAAAAAATATTGAAAGTCAATTTAGCAAAGATAATAATTACTCTCTTGGTTATTTTCAGGATAATAATCTTGTAGGAGTCTTAATTGGTGATACAATTAAAAATGATAAAGAATATGATTTAGAATTGCATATTTTATTTGTATCAAAAGATGAAAGAAGAAAAAAAATTGCAACAAAATTATTAAATTATATTGAAATAAATAATCTTAATTTTTCAAAGATTTTCATTGAAGTTGCTGAAGATAATGTAGAAGCAATAAATTTTTATCAAAAAAACAACTTTGTCTTTTTAAATTTTAGACATAACTATTATAGGTATAATGACAAAAATATTCATGCTAAATGCTTCATAAAAAATATTAATAATGAGTGATAAATATATTTATATAAAATCTTATGGTTGTCAGATGAATGTATATGACAGTAATCGTATTAAAGATT
The DNA here is from genome assembly GCA_902602885.1 of uncultured Alphaproteobacteria bacterium. Taxonomy (GTDB): domain Bacteria; phylum Pseudomonadota; class Alphaproteobacteria; order HIMB59; genus CACPNW01. The sequence goes on along the minus strand of CACKSM010000006.1, from coordinate 39,665 downwards.
TATTTTCGAATAAAGGATATAAAATAACAAAAGATATTTCTAAAGCAGATTTAACTGTTTTGAATACTTGTCATATTAGAGAAAAGGCAGTTGAAAAAGTATATTCTGATATTGGCAGAGTAAAAAAAATTAAAGATAAAAAACAGAACATGAAATTAGTAGTTGCAGGTTGTGTAGCACAAGCTGAGGGACTTGAGATAAAAAAAAGATCTCCTTCTGTTGATTATGTTGTTGGACCTCAATCATATCACAAATTACCTGATATGATAGGTAAAGTGGATGAAATAGAAAATAGTGAGTTTTTACAAAATGAAAAATTTAAAAATTTAATTTTCAATTCTTCTAATTTATCTTCTGAATTTTTATCTATTCAAGAAGGGTGTGATAAGTTTTGTTCTTTTTGTGTAGTGCCATATACAAGAGGACCTGAATTTTCTAGACCAGTTGATGATATAGTAGAAGAAACAAAAAAATATGTATCAAATGGAATAAAAGAGATAATTTTACTAGGTCAAAATGTTAATGCCTATCACGGTATTACCTCTGATGGAAAATCAAAAGATCTAGCTTATTTAATTAATAAAATCAGTGAAATTGAAGAAATTAAGAGGATTAGATATATGACATCTCATCCTATTGATATGAAAGATTCTCTTATAAACGCCCATGCTGATAATTCAAAGCTTATGCCTTTTCTTCATCTTCCTATTCAATCTGGCTCAGATAAAATTTTAAAAAAAATGAATAGAAAACACACAGTTGATGATTATTTAAGAATAGTTGAAAAAATAAGAACTGTTCGCCCCGATATTGCTCTCTCTTCAGACTTTATTGTCGGTTTCCCAGAAGAAACAGATAAAGATTTTGAAGATACAATGAAATTTATTGAAAAAGTAAATTTTGTTATTGCTTACTCATTTATTTATAGTCCAAGACCAGGAACACCTGCTCAAAATAAAGATAATATTAGTTTGTCTGATAAAAAGGCTCGTTTAAGCGCATTGCAATCTTTACTTACACAACAACAAATAAATTTTAATAAATCATTTGTTAATAAAGGAATGGAAGTATTATTTGAAAAGATAGGCAGGCATAAAGATCAATTTATAGGTCGTACAATCTATAATCAAAGTACATTTATTAACTCGAAAAAAGACTTATTAAATCAAATTATGGATGTTAAAATTACAAACTCAACCAATTTTGCACTTGAATGTCAGATATAGCAAATAAAAATGAAAATTTAGAATTAGAATTAGAAGATAATACAATTTTAAGTAACTTATTTGGTATCAATGATAGAAACTTATCTCTCATAGAACAAATTAATCAAGTTAAAATCCAATACCGTGGAAATAAAATTAAAATATCAGGTAATAAAAAATCAATTTTTGAAACTAAAAAAACTATTCTTAATTTATTTAAAGAAGCACAAAATGGCGCAGAAATAGATGAGGATAGAATTAGAGATAATAAAAGTTTAATCTCAATGAATATTAAGTCAGACAAACAGATGGATTTATTTATTCAAACTAAAAAAAGAAAAATTATACCAAGAACTGAAATACAAAATAAATATCTTCAATTACTAAATACTAAAAATATTACATTTGCTATTGGTCCTGCTGGAACAGGAAAAACTTATCTCGCTGTTGCTAAAGCAGTTTCAGCTCTTCAAGATGGAAAAGTAAATAAAATTATTTTATCTAGACCAGCTGTTGAAGCTGGTGAAAAATTAGGTTTTCTCCCAGGAGATTTAAAAGAAAAAGTAGATCCTTTTTTGAGACCAATTTACGATGCTTTATATTCAATGTTACCTTATGAACAAGTAGAAAAAAAATTAGTTAACAACACAATTGAAATAGCACCTATCGCTTTTATGAGAGGAAGAACCCTTGAAGATTGTTTTATTATCTTAGATGAAGCTCAAAATACGACGAAAACACAAATGAAAATGTTTTTAACAAGATTAGGTAAAAATAGTCAAATGGTAGTTGTAGGAGATATTACCCAAATCGATCTTGTAAGTGAAAAAGATTCAGGCCTTAAAGATGCATTAAAAAAGTTAAATAAAGTTGATGATATAGGTTTTATTGAATTATCAGAAAAAGATGTTGTACGACATGATTTAGTCAAAAAAATTATTAATGCATATGAAAAAAATAAAAGTTGATTTTTTTTCTGAATCAAAAAAATGGCCAAGGCGAATACCTAAAATTAAGACTATTACAAAAAAAACTATAAATAAAATGAGCTCTTATTTTAAAAGAGATCATAAATTTGAACTGAATATAATTTTAACAGATAAATCAAAAATGATTAAACTTAATAAAACCTATAAAAAAAAACAAACAGATACTGATGTTCTTACTTTTATTACAAAGAGCCCAAATAAAAATGTTGGAAAAATTTTATATTGTGATATTTTTTTTTCAATTGATACTATTGAAAAATATATACGTAGGAATAAAATTAGCATATATGATCATTTTAACCATCTATTAATTCATAGTTTATTGCATATTAATGGATATAATCATAAAAAAAATTTAGAATTTAAAAAAATGAAAAGAGAGGAGATAAAAATTTTAGGATTGTTTGGAATTAACAATCCTTACACAATTTAATGAACACAAATAACGCTGATAAATCATCGAGCTGGAAAAATTGGATAATTAAAAAATTATTATCCAATGATTCAACAAAAGAAGACATTTTAAATTTTATAGCTAATGATGAAGATAATAAAAACATTGATGATCTAAATGATAATAATGAGAAAAATCTAATTAAAAACATCGTAAATTTGAATGAAAAAAGTGTTGAAGATTTAATGATACCTAGAAGTGAAATAGTAGCCTTAGATAATGATAAATCTTACAGCGAAATTTTAGAAGTTATTAAGGAAGAGGGACACTCAAGAATTCCAGTATTCAAAAAAAATATTGATAATGTAATTGGTTTTTTTCACATAAAAGATTTTATTAAATCTTCACAAGATACATTTCAGATGAGTGAAATAATAAGAGATGTATTATATGTTGCTCCCAAATCTCCGATTTTAGATTTACTGAAAACCATGAGATCATCTAGGATTCATATAGGGCTAGTTGTTGATGGAGTTGGAGGTGTTGATGGATTGGTAACGATAGAAGACTTAGTTGAGGAAATTGTTGGTGAGATTGAAGATGAACATGACGCAGAAGATGATGAAGAATTAGTTTATAAAAAATCAGATAATTCAATAACTGTAGATGCTAGCTATAGAGTGGAAGATTTGGAAGAATTTTTTTCAATTAATATTCCAAGAAATGAAGATGATGAAACTTCCTCTGTAGGCGGTCTTGTATACGAAAAAATAAATAGGATACCAAAAAATAATGAAGTAATTGTTTTTAATGATGAACTTAGGATAAAGATCATCAAATCAAACAATAGAAAAATTGAAATTGTTGAAGTAAATAAAAATAATTGAGTATTTTAATTTATTTTATCTTAGGACTTTTAACCTCACTTTTATTTCCTCCATATTTTTTTTTACCATTAGGTTTTATCATTTTTCCATTCCTTTGTTTTTTATTAGAATCAAATAAAGAAAATTATAGTGATAAAAATATTTTTAATAAATTCTCAATATTTGGGTTTGGTTTTTTTATTAGTTTTTTATTTTGGATCAAAAATCCTTTTTTTGTTTTTGAAGAAACTAAAATTTTTTTTCTGGTTTTTTTATTACTGATAATATTCTTATCTGTAATTTTAGGTTTAATCTTTACAATAATTTTTAAATTAGGAAAAAAAATTCCAATAATCATTCTTATCCCAATTATGTTCACAACAAGTGAATATATAATATCAATATTTTTTTATGGATTTCCTTGGTTCACATTTTCGTTATTACTTTCTAGTAATGAATATTTACTATTTTCATTAAAATCATTTGGAACATTATTTTCAAGTTATTTAATTATTCAGATATTTTGCATACCTTTTATTTTTTTAACTAAAGAAAACTTTAAACAAGAATTGAAATATTTAGCACTCTTTATTTCTCTGCCAATTATTAGCTTATTAATTGCAAATTTTAACCTAGAAAAAAATAATTCTAAAATTAAAACAATTAATATGGAAATTTTCCAATTAAATTTTAAAAATAATGATCAATTTTTGACATCTGAAAAAAAACTTCAAAGAATAATTAAACATATAGTTGAAAGTACCGCAGAGTTGCTTATTTTTGGTGAAAATAATTTTCCTTATCTTTTAGATGATCTTGAACTAAATATCATAAAAGATTCTTTAAAAGAAAATCAAACGTTAATTATTGGAGCAACAAGATATGAAAATAATAAATATTATAATAGTTTAGTAAATATTAATTTAGTAAATGTAACTTACTTTGATAAAAAAATTCTTGTTCCCTTTGGAGAGTTTCTACCATTAAGAGATTCACTGACCTTTTTAGAGAGTATCGTTGGTCAAAATGATTATTCAAAAGGTAAAGTTGAAAGAATAATTAATCTAACTGATAATATAAGTTTTATTCCTGTGATTTGTTATGAAATTGTTTTTTATTGGAGGCTTTTAAATAAATTAAATAACAATGGTAATTTTATTGTAAATATTACGAATGATTTTTGGTTTGGTGATTATCTCGGTCCTTATCAACATTTCTATCTCACTAAAATTAGAGCTGCAGAGTTTAATAAGCCAATTATTCGTGTTTCAAATAATGGAATATCTGCAGTGATAGATAATAATGGTACTGTGCTAAATAAAACCGAATTTAACAAAACTGAAAATTTTAAACACAAATTAATATTTAAAGAAAATAATAATTTTGTAAATTTTCATTTAATATTTAAAATTTATCTCTTTATTATTTTTATACTTACTACTTTCTATTATTTAAGAAAAAATGATTAGTAATAATTATAATAATCGCTTGTTTGGGAGAACAAGAGGAAGAAGCAAGAAAAAAATTGATTTAAAAAAATATTATCAAATAGTTGACAAATACAAATTTCAAAATTGTGATAAAAAAATAAATTATATTTTAGATATTGGCACTGGATATGGTGAAACTAGTATATTTCTTGCAAATCAATTTTTAGACAAAGTTATTATATCTTGTGAAAAATACATTGATGGAAATTTAATTTTACTTAAAAACATTGAAAAGAATGAAATAAATAATATTCTATTACATAACGGAAATGTATATGATGTTCTAGAATGTGCACATAGAGAATGTTTTGACCTTGTTTGGATATTTTTTCCTGATCCATGGCCAAAAAATCGACACGCAAAGCGTAGATTGATAACTAGTGATTTTTTAATAAAACTTCATAACACTTTAAAAGAGAATAGCGAGATACATATAGCTACAGATTCAACGATATATGTAAGATTTATTTTAAACTCAATTTATAGTTGTAGGGATTATTTTGTCTGGATGAACCAATCTGAAATGAATCTGCATATAAAGGATTATTTCGATATTGAGACAAAATATTATAAAAAAGCAATTAATTCTCAAAGAAAACCATCTTTATTCATTTTGAGAAAATTATAGGCTTGAAATTCTGCCAAATATTAATATACGCAATATTATTAAGGTGGGTTATCCCACCTTTTTTTTATAACTATGGCTAAAAAAAAATATAACGTAATTAGGGAAGAAATGCTTCAGGTTGCTACAAATGTAGCACAAGAAAAAAATATTGATCAAGATTCAGTTTTTTCTGCAATGGAACAGGCACTAGAAAAAGCTGCAAGAGTAAAATATGGTCAAGAGATTGATATAAGAATATCTATCGATAGAAGCACAGGGGATATTAAACTTAATTCTTATTTGGAAGTTGTGGCAAATATTGAAGAAGAATTTCAATCTAGGCAAATTCTTTTAGAAGATGCAAAAAAAACCAATCCAGATATAGGTTTAGGAGAGTTCATTATTAAAGAACTGCCACCTATTGAATTAGGAAGAGTTGCAGCACAAAATGCAAAAGGAGTAATAATTCAAAAAGTAAGAGAAGCTGATAAATCTAATCAATATGAAGAATATAAAGATAAGGTTGGTGAAATAGCAGTTGGTATAGTTAAAAGAACTGAATTTGGAAATCTAATAATAGATTTGGGTAAGAGTGAAGCTATAATTAAAAGAGAAGAACTTATTCCAAGAGAAACATTTAAGAATGGAGATAGGGTTAGAGCTTATATTTACGAAGTAAAGAATGATGTAAAAGGTTACCAAGTTTTCTTATCAAGAACACATCCTCAATTTTTATCAAAATTATTTTTTCAAGAAGTACCAGAAATATATGAAGGTGTTATTACTGTTAAAAGTGTTGCAAGAGATCCTGGTTCAAGAGCTAAGATTAGTGTTTTTACAGAAGACTCTACTATTGATCCAGTAGGAGCTTGTGTTGGTATGAGAGGTTCAAGAGTGCAAGCTGTTGTAAATGAATTGCAAGGAGAGAAAATAGATATTGTTACATGGTCTGATAATCAAGCTACTTTTTTAGCCAATGCACTTGCTCCTGCAGAAGTTAGTAAGATTTTCTTGTATGAAGAAAAAAATAAAGTTGAAGTTGTAATACCTGATGATCAATTAAGTTTGGCAATTGGAAGAAAAGGTCAAAATGTAAAATTAGCTTCTAACTTAACTAGTTTAGAAATAGATATTTTAACAGAAGATGAAGAATCTGAAAGAAGACAACAAGAATTTAAAGAAAAAAGTATTTTGTTAGCTGAGATCCTTGATGTTGAAGACGTTATTGCTCAACTACTTGTAACTGATGGTTATACAACTGTTGAGTCTATAGCTAGTGAAACTTTAGATAATTTAGTAAAAATAGAAGGTTTTGATACTACTTTAGCTCAGGAAATAATCGATAGATCTACAAACTTTGTGAAGGAAAAAGCAGAGTCGGACAAAAAACTTATAGATGAAAATATTAGTGATGAAAAATTAAAAAATTTAAAAGGGATGAACAACAGTATTTTAGCAAAATTGGCAAAATCAAATATTCTCAATGTGAATGATTTTGCTGATTTAGCTACATTCGAACTTATAGATAAAGAAGAAGGCATCTTAAGAGAATTAGATCTTGATGAAGAAATAGCTAACAATATGATAATGGAAGCAAGAAGTTTCTGGTCTGAAGAACAAAATAAGGATTAAAATTGGATAAAGATAAAGGTAATAAAAAAAAGCCATTAAAACTATCTTCATCAGGAAGACTTCAAATAAGAAAAAATCTTGGTCCAGCAGGAGATAAAGCAAGAAATAATGGTAGTAAAAAAACAATACAAATTGTTTTTAAAAATAAAAATAATCAACAAAAAAGTTCATCTACAACACAATCTAATTTCAGAGGATCATCTAGTCTAAGAACACCTAGACCAGGAATTAATTCATCACCACAACCAAACTTTTCCTCACCTAATAAAACTAGAAACTTTGAAAATAAAAATAAAAAAACTGTAGATAAAAAAACACAACAAAAAAAATCAACTCTTAGACCACTTGAAGATGATTTTAGTAAATCTGATGCAAAAAAAATACTAGAACAAGAAGAACAAGAATTTGATAAATTCCCCAGTTTAGCTAAAATAAAAAGAGCGAGAGAAAAAGAAAGACTTAAATCAGCAACCGAGGAAGATGACGCTAAAATCTCTAGAGAAGTTTCTATTCCTGATTTTATTACTGTTCAAGATTTAGCCAACAGAATGGCTGAGAAAACAGCAGATGTAGTTAAAGTCTTAATGAAAATGGGTGTCATGGCAAATGCTACTCAATCATTGGAACCTGATACAGCTCAACTAGTTGCAGAAGAATTAGGCCACAAAGTAACAGTAGTTAAAGATGATGATGTTTTAAATGACATTAAAGATTTTGAAGATCCAGATGGAAGTCTCATTCAAAGAGCTCCTGTAGTAACGATCATGGGTCATGTTGACCATGGTAAAACCTCTTTACTTGATGCATTCAGACAAAGTAATGTAGTGTCTGGTGAAGCAGGAGGTATTACACAGCATATTGGTGCTTATCAGACAAACAATAATAACAAAAAAATTACATTCATTGATACTCCTGGTCACGCTGCTTTCTCAAATATGAGAGCAAGAGGTTCTAAAACAACTGATATAATTATACTTGTTGTGGCTGCAGATGATGGAATTAAACCTCAGACAATTGAGTCAATTGCCCACGCAAAAACTGCGGAGGTTCCAATAATAGTTGCTATTAATAAAATTGATCTCCCTGGTGCCGATCCTGATAAAGTCAGAAATGAACTACTTAGTCATGAAGTAATTGTTGAAAAACTAAGTGGCGAAGTTTTAGATATAGAAGTATCGGCGACTAAAGGAACAAATTTAGATAAATTAGAAGAAGCTATTCATTTACAAGCAGATCTTCTTAATCTCAAAGCTAATCCTGATAGAAAAGCTAGAGGATCTGTAATTGAATCTAAACTTGAAAAGGGCAGAGGTTCAGTTGCAACAGTTTTAGTACAAAAAGGAACATTGAAAGTAAGTGATATATTTGTATCGGGATCTGAGTGGGGTAAGGTCAAAGCTTTAATTGATGATAAGGGTAAAAATATAAAACAAGCTGAACCAGCTGTTCCAGTTGAAGTTTTAGGATTTGACTCTAATCCTTTAGCTGGCGATGATTTTATTGTAGTTGAAAGTGAGGGTATTGCTCGAAAAATTGCAGAATACAGAGCAAGTAAACTTCAAATTCAAAAAAATACGGTTGCAAAATCTAATGTTGAAGAAATGTTTGCTCAAATTAACAAAGGTAAAGCAACAAGTCTTCCAATAGTAATTAAAACAGATGTTCAAGGCTCAGCAGAAGCAATTGAAAATTCAATAACTAAACTCTCAACTGATGAAGTTAAGGTTAATGTTATTTACAAAGGTGTAGGCGCAATTACCGAGAGCGATGTTACATTAGCTAGCTCTGGAAAAGGTTTTATTGTTGGTTTTAATGTTAGAGCACTGCCTCATGCAAGAGATATAGCTAAAAGAGATGGTGTAGATATTAAATATTATTCAATTATCTATGAACTTATTGATGATGTAAAAAATCTTTTAACTGGCTTATTAAAACCAGATATCTCTGAAAATATTACAGGTAATGTAGAGATTAGAGAGGTATTTAATATTTCCAAAGTTGGAAATATAGCAGGGTGTATGGTTAAAGACGGTCTTATTTCAAGAAAATCACAAATTAGAATTCTTAGAGACAATATCGTAATTCATAAAGGGCAAATTAGTAGTCTAAAAAGATTTAAAGAAGAAGTATCTGAGGTCAAGTCTGGTTTTGAATGTGGTGTAATGCTAGAAAATTATAGTGATATAAAAGTAGGTGATATTATAGAAACATTTGAAGAAGTTTCCACGAGCAGAAAGCTTTGATGTTTTATTACAATGGATACTCAAAGGCAAATTAGATTCGGTGAGCTCATTAGATCATTACTTAGCGATTGTTTACTAAAAGAAGATTTTTTTGACGAAAATATTAATTCTTCGTCAATTACAATATCATTTGTAAGAATGTCTAAAGATTTAAAGATTGCAAATGTATATTTTATGCCTCTAGGCGGTAAAGACAAAGTACATATTTTAAAAGTTTTGAAAGATAGAAAATATATTTTTCAAAAATTTTTGTCAAAAGCAAAAATTAATGCAAAATTTACTCCAAGGCTCTCTTTTTATCTAGATGATACATTTGATGAGGCAGAAAAAATTGAAAATCTATTACTAAACAAAAATGTCCTTAGAGATATTAAGTAATGATTTCAAAACAAGGTTGGATAAATTTATATAAACCCAAAAATATTACATCTTTTAAAGCCATTAATTTTATCAAAAAAAAATTTTCAATCAGAAAAATCGGTCATGCAGGAACTTTAGATCCTATGGCAGAAGGTATTTTACCAATTGCTATAGGAAAAGCAACAAAACTAATTCCATATATTAGTACTATGAATAAAGAATATGAGTTTGTAGTAAAATGGGGCTCTCAAACAACAACAGATGATGCTGAGGGTAAAATTTTATTTGAATCAAATTATCTACCTAAAAGAAAAGAAATAGAAAAAAAAATTATTAAGTATATTGGTTATATAAATCAGATACCCCCAAAAGTTTCGGCAGTTAAAATTAATGGTAAAAGAGCTTATAAATTATTTAGAGAAAATAAAAAATTTACAATTCAACCAAAAAAAGTTTTTATCGAAGATTTATATATTACCGACCATAATATAAACAAAACATCATTTAAAATTATATGTGGTCATGGCTTTTATGTCAGAAGCCTAGCTCGTGATTTAGCCATAGATCTTAAAACATATGGTCACATTTCTTCATTGAAAAGGTCAAAAGTAGGTAAATTCAGTGAAAAAAATTCGATTTTACTGGACGATCTTCTAAAAATAGGACAAAGGCACGAGGAAATTAATTGTATCTCCACTACAATCTCTATGCTGGACGACATCTTGGCTTATGAAATTGAAGAAAAATTAGATATTGAAAATTTATCTTTTGGAAGATCTATTAAAATTGATGAAAGAAAAATTATAAATCCTTCGTCAATGAACTTAGATAAAAAAAATATTTTTTTATTTAAGAAAGGAGACATTGTCTCAATAGGCAAATTAGATGGTAATTTGTTTAAACCAAATAAAATATTAATATAGGAGAACCGATGTCGATAACAAAAGAAAATAAAAAAAATCTTATTAATGAATTTTCTAAAAACGAAAAAGATACTGGATCAGCAGGTGTTCAGATAGCAGTTTTAACAGAAAGAATAAAAAATTTAACTGAACATTTTAAGACTCACAATAAAGATAATCATTCAAAAAGAGGACTAGTATCATTAGTTAATAAAAGAAAAAAATTGTTAAACTACTTATCTAAAAAAAATAAATCTGAATATTCAGATTTAATAAAAAAATTAAATATTAGAGGTTAAAAAAAGAGGATAAATAAAAATTATGTTTGATGTGAAAAATGTTGAAATTGAATGGGCTGGAAGAAAACTTAAATTAGAAACAGGAAAAATTGCAAGACAAGCTGACTCAACAGTTATAGCCACTTATGGTGGTACGACAGTTATGTGTAATGTGGTTGCTGCAAAAGAAGCAAATCCTGATATGGATTTTTTCCCCTTAACAGTAAATTATCAAGAAAAATATTATTCTGTAGGAAAGATACCTGGTGGTTTTTTTAAAAGAGAGGCCAGGCCAACTGAAAAAGAAACATTAGTTTCTCGATTAATTGATAGACCAGTTAGACCATTATTTCATAAAGATTTTAAAAATGAGACTCAAGTTACTTGTACTGTATTATCACATGATCAAGAAAATGACTCAGATGTTGTAGCAATGGTAGCAGCAAGCGCAGCATTAACTTTATCTGGTTTGCCATTTTTAGGTCCACTCGGAGCAATCAAGATTGGTTTTATAGACGATGAGTTTGTTGTTAACCCGACTAAGAGTCAATTATCAAATTCTAAACTAGAATTAGTATTAGCAGGAACTAAGGAAGGTGTACTAATGATCGAGTCTGAAGCTCACGAGCTTTCAGAAAAACAAATGCTAGATGCAGTAGTTCTTGGTCAAGAAAATTATAAAACAGTGATTGAAGCAATAATTTCCTTAGCTAAAAAAGCGGCAAAAGAACCTTGGGAACTTAAAGAAAAAGATGAAGAAATTAAAAATCTACCATCTAAGATCAACGAAGACTTTGGTAAAGGTTTTATAGATGCTTATAAAATAACTGAAAAACAAAAAAGATCAGAAAAATTATCTTCGTTACGAAATGAAATTTCTGAAAAATTTGTAAGTGAAACACTCTCACCAGTATTGGTTTCAGATGCAATAAAAAATGTAGAAAAAGATATAGTTAGAGGAGAATTAATTAATACTGGTAATAGAATTGATGGAAGAGATACAAAAACAGTTCGTCCAATTGTGTGTGAAACTGGAGTTTTAGAAAGAACTCACGGGTCTGCATTATTTACAAGAGGAGAAACACAAGCTCTTGTAGTTTCAACTTTGGGAACTGGACAAGACGAGCAAAGAATAGATGCAATTGATGGTGAATATACAGAGAATTTTATGTTGCATTACAATTTTCCACCTTACTCTGTTGGAGAAGTTGGAAGAATAGGTTCTACCAGTAGAAGAGAAATAGGACATGGAAAATTAGCCTGGAGAGCTATTCATCCAATGTTACCTTCAAAAGAAAAGTTTCCATACACTTATAGAGTTGTATCTGAAATTACAGAATCTAATGGATCTAGTTCTATGGCAACTGTTTGTGGTACCTCAATGTCTTTAATGGATGCAGGAGTGCCTTTAGAAAGACCAGTAGCAGGTATAGCGATGGGCTTAATTAAAGAGAACGATAAATATGTGATATTATCAGACATTCTTGGTGATGAAGATCATCTTGGTGATATGGATTTTAAAGTTGCAGGAACTTCTGAAGGAATAACTTCATTACAAATGGATATTAAAATAACTAGTATAACAGCTGAAATTATGGAAGAAGCATTAGCGCAAGCTAAAGATGGACGCTTCCATATACTTGGTGAAATGGCTAAAGCAATTGATAAACCTAATCAATCAATTTCTCAATACGCGCCAACAATAACTAATCTACAAATAAACAAAGATAAAATTAGAGAAGTTATTGGTAAAGGAGGAGCAGTTATTAGAGAAATATCTGAAACAACTGGAGCTAAAATTGAAATCAATGATGAAGGTTTAGTAAGTATTGCAGCTGTAGATCAAAAATCTGGAAATGATGCGTTAGAATGGATTAAAGGTATTGTCGAAGAGCCAGAGATTGGTAAAATTTATGATGGTAAAGTTATAAAGATAATGGACTTTGGTGCTTTTGTTAATTTCATGGGATCTACAGATGGTCTTGTTCATATTAGTCAATTAAAAAATGAAAGAGTGGAGAAAGTTGAAGATGTTATTAGTGAAGGAGATATCGTTAAAGTAAAAGTGTTGGATATTGACTCAAGAGGAAAAATAAAACTTTCTATGAAAGCAGTTGACGCAGAAGAAAACGCTTAAATTACCTAAATTAATTGGGCACAGAGGTGTAAAAGATCTGTGTCCAGAAAACACTTTAGAATCTATCTTAAAGGCATTCGATTTAGGTTTAAGTTTTGTAGAAATAGACGTTAAGATTTCTAAAGATAGAGTTCCAATTTTATTACATGATGACACACTTGATAGAACTACTAATGGAAGTGGGCTTGCAATTGATTATGATTATGAGAACATAAAAAAACTTGATGCTGGAAAATTTTTTTATAAAGAAAATACAAATATTTTTGTTCCAAAGTTAGAAGATATTCTTAGTTTGTGTACTAATTATAATGGTAACTTAAATATCGAATTAAAACCCAATAAAAAGTTTGAAAAAGAAAATGTTTATCAAATATATGAAATTATAAAAAATATTAATCAAATAGATATTTTTTTCTCCTCATTTGATATGATTTCTATTTTAGAAATTTCAAAACTTTACCCTCAATCTATACGTAGTTTTTTATTAGATGATTTTAAAGAATATAATATTGATGATTTGATTAGTATATCAATTAATCATGATTTAAAAATTTGTGGCTTAAATATAGATCTCGTTACTGCTGATATTATAAAAAAAATTAAAGAAACCAATATAGCAATAACTGTATATTCAGATAAAAATATAAATTTATCTAGCGCTAATGATATTTTCTCCATAGGTGTTGATAGTATTTTTGTTGATAATCCTTTAGATTTATTAGGAAAATTTTAGAACTTGTTGGGCATTCCAATAATATTGTAACCGCAGTCAACAAAATGTACTTCACCAGTAACTGCAGAAGATAAATCACTAACAAAGTATAAAGCAGATTTACCAATTTCATCTAGTTTTGCATTTCGTTTCAATGCTGAATGTTCTTCTGTAAATTTAAACACCTCTCTGGCATTATTTATTGCTGCACCAGCAATTGTTCTCATAGGTCCTGCTGAGATTGCATTAACACGAATATTTTTTGTGCCTAAATCCACACTTAAATATTTTACACTTGTTTCTAAAGCAGCTTTTGCAATTCCCATTAAATTGTAATTTGGTATAACTTTATTTGACCCATAAAAAGTAAGGGTGAGAATACTTCCTCCATCATTCATTATAGGTTCAAAATTTTTTGCAAGACTAGTTAAAGAAAAACATGATATTTCCAAACAATTAATAAAATTATCCTTCGTAGTATCAACATATCTACCATTTAACTCTGACTTATCTGCAAATGCAACAGCATGAATTATAAAATCAATTGTACCCCATTCTTTTTTTATAATTTCTACAGATTTGTTTATTGAATCATCATTATTAAAATCACATTCTATTAATATTTTTGAATTAATTTCTTCAGAAAGCGGTTTCACTCTCTTCAATAATATTTCATTTTGATAGCCAATGGCTATTTCAGCACCATTTTCAGCTAGTTGTTTTGCTATTCCCCATGCAATTGAATGATTATTTGCAATGCCAAATACTAAACCTTTTTTATTTTTAAGCATGATATTTTGAAAATACTAATGTTGCATTTGTACCACCAAAACCAAAACTATTCGACATAACTTGTTCAATTTCAACGTCATTTTCTGTTTTTAAAAGAATATTACAATCTTTGGCACTATCATCGAGATTTTCAATATTAGCAGAACCACTAATAAAATTATTTTTCATCATCAATAAACTATAAATTGCTTCATGCACACCAGTTGCCCCTAAAGAATGACCAGTCAAAGATTTTGTAGAGCTCATTTTAGGAATATTGGAACCAAAAACATTTTTGATTGCTTCCAATTCTTTTACATCTCCTATTGGAGTGCTTGTTCCATGTGTATTTATATAATCAATTTTACCATCAATATTTTTTAATGCTTGCTTCATGCATCTTTCTGCTCCTTCTCCAGAAGGTTGTACCATATCGTATCCATCCGAGGTTGCTCCATATCCTGTTATTTCACCATATATTTTAGCACCTCTAGCTTTTGCATGCTCTAATTCTTCAAGTACTAAAGTTCCACCCCCACCAGCAATTACAAATCCATCTCTATCTGCATCATATGCCCTTGAAGATTTTTTTGGAGTAGAATTATATTTTGATGACAAAGCGCCCATTGCATCAAATAAAATTGATAAAGTCCAATGGAGCTCTTCACCTCCTCCAGCAAAAACAATGTTTTGTTTTCCCATCTGAATTAGTTCGTACGCATTACCAATACAATGTGAACTTGTAGAACATGCTGAAGTAATTGAATAGTTAACACCTTTAATTTTAAAAGGAGTCGCAAGAGTTGCAGAATTTGTACTAGACATTGCTCTTGGCACCATAAATGGTCCAATTTTTTTTGAACCCGAACTCTTCCCAATTTCAGAAGACTTAAATAAATTTTGTGTAGATGGACCACCTGAACCAACAATTATACCAGTCATTTCATTTGAAATATCAATATCCTCCAGCCCTGAGTCGTCTATAGCATCTTTCATCGCAATATAGTTGTAGGCAGCTCCATCACCCATAAACCTTAGTAATCTTCTATCAATTTCGTTACTAATATCTATATTTGGTTTACCGTGTACAAGACTTCTAAAAGAAAACTCCTCATACTCTTCTGCACTTGTTATCCCAGACTTCAAATTTTTAAGACTGTCTATAACATCCGATTGATTATTACCAATACATGATACTATACCTAAACCTGTTACTACTACTCTATTCATTACTTATTTCTCTGGTGAAAATAAACCGACTTTCATATCTTTAGCTTCATAAATTGTTTCACCATCAGCTTTTAAAACACCATCTCCAACTCCTAAAATCAATTTTCTTAGTATAAGTCTTTTAAGAGATATATGATAAGTTACTTTTTTGACTTTTTGTAATACCTGACCGGTAAACTTAACTTCCCCAACTCCTAAAGCTCTACCCTTTCCTGGTTGACCAAGCCATCCTAAATAAAAACCGAGTAATTGCCACATAGCATCCAAACCTAAACAACCCGGCATTACTGGATCATCTTTAAAATGACATTCAAAAAACCATAAGTCTTCTTTAATATCTAATTCTGCAATAACCTCACCTTTAGCGAATACTCCTCCATTCTCATTTATTGAAGTAATTCTGTCAAACATTAACATAGGAGGCATTGGAAGTTGTGCATTCCCTTTTCCAAAAAGAACACCTTTTGCACAATCAATTAATTGATTATAGGTAAATGAATTTTGTTTCATAATTTTAATTAAACTTTTTTTATGTATTTATCAATTAACTTAAACTGATTTTAAATAACAATCATGTTTACTTTTAATAACAATATTATCAATGCTTAATTTTTTTCCATCAGAAATTGTCATTATATTAGTTTCATCCTTTAAATTTAAATAGAAATTAATTATTTTTTGAGCAGCAATCAAACCTGCTAACCCTGCAGAAATGCCTGAAATACCTACTACATCACATCTGGGAAGATCAACTTCATCTTTGTTAGGAAAGATACAATTTAAACATAGATGATTGTTTTTATTTGAATTATTGAAAAGAATTATTTGTAAATCGTGTCTTAATGCAGAGGAATATAAAAAATTGATTGATTTTTTAAGACAATATTCATTTAATAATTTAGAACTTACCCAATCATCAGTTGCATCAACAATTATAGAACATTCTTTTAAAGAATTTAAATTTAAAGAATTAATATTTTCTTCAATAGTATGAATTTTACATTCAGTATTGATTAATTGTAATTTATTTTTAGCTACATCAACCTTTTTTCTTCCAATATCATTTAAATTAAACAAAATTTGTCTATTAAGATTACTTTTTTCAACAATGTCTCCATCTACTATTAACAATTCTTTTATTCCAGAGTTGACTAAATATTGACTTAAAGGACATCCTATACCTCCCATACCTACAATACCAATTTTTATATTTGATAATTTTTTTAGGTTTTCTTCAGAAAATTCTTTTAAAATAAATAATCTACTGAAAATTTTATATTCTTCTTCAGAGTAATTATTCATAATTCTATATAGAATTATAAATTTGTTTTATAATTTGCTTTGCACAATTTACCTTTGTCATTTTCTTAAATTTTTTTATTTGGTTTTTTGTAATTATTGATATCCGATTATAATCTGAACCAAAAACTTTATTTTTACTATCGATTTTATTGTAAACTATCATATCACATTTTTTATCAACTAATTTTTTTTTGGCATTATCAATGCTTTCCGTTTCTGCAGCAAAGCCAACTAAAAATTTAGGCCTTTGAGTTTTGCTTTTTCCAATTTTTTCTAAAATATCAATATTCTTATAAAGACTAATATTTAATTTTTCATTTTTTTTAATCTTGGATTTATTTATATTTTTATTTTTGAAATCAGATACTGCAGCAGTAAAAATTCCTATATCAATTTTAGAAATTTTTCTAATTTTTTGATACATTTCGTTTGCTGATTTTATTTGAATAAATTTTAGATTTGGCGGAGGATCTAAATTTGTTGGCCCCGATATCAAGGTTACATCCGCTCCATATAAAACTAATTGCGAAGCAATTTCATAGCCTTGTTTCCCAGAAGATTGATTTGAAATAAACCTAACTGGATCAATCATTTCAATTGTTGGTCCTGCAGTTACTAGGCATTTTTTATTTTTTAACAAATTAACATTTTCTAGTCTGTTTAAGATTCTATTTACTATATTTTTTGAGTTATCAATTCTGCCTAAACCAAATTCTCCACACTTTAGATTTCCAACTGTAGGGCCAATAAACTCATGACCACTATTTTTTAATAATCTCACATTTTTTTGATTAATTTTATTATGCCACATAAAACTATTCATTGCGGGGACAAACAAAATTTTTTTATTTGAAGCAAGCAACGTATTAGAAGCTAAATTATCTCCATATCCATTAGCAAATTTTGCAATAGAATTAGCTGTTGCTGGACACATAACTATTATATCATTATCTCTTGATAAATTAATATGAAGCATCTTATTTTTTTTCTCATCTTCATCAGTAAATATTCTATTTTTAAGTAATTTTTTTATATCTGATATTTTTACATATTTCTTTGCCTCTTTAGTTATAATGCAGCTAATTTTAACTTCATTAATATTCAGTAGAGCAATAATTTCTCTACATCGAGATGCAGCAATAGAGCCAGTTATTATTAATAAAATTTTATTCATTACAGTTTATAGCCAGTGTGTATAGCTACAATTCCATTAAATAGATTAATAGTTTCGACTTTAGTAAATCCGCAATCACTTAGATTTTTGCTAAGTTCTTCTTGTGATGGAAACAAATCAATACTTTCACTCAAATATTTATAAGCATTCTTATCTTTAGCAACTATTTCTCCTAACAGAGGTAAAATCTTTGATTTGTAAATTTTATATGAACTTGATACCAAAGATGATTTAGGCGTACTAAATTCTAGGCAACAATATTTACCACCAGGTTTAAGAACTCTGTAAGCCTCTTTTATTGATAATAAATACTCTGTCACATTTCTTAAGCAGAAAGAAATAGTATATTTATCAAAAAAATTAGTTTCAAAATTTAACTTTTCAGCATTACCAATAAAATATTTTATATTTTTTTCTTTTCTTAATCTTTTTCTTCCTTTTAATAACATTTCTTCATTTAGATCTAAAAGATAAAGACTGGTTGATAAATTTTCTTTTAAAATTTCGCTGGCAATATCACCAGAACCAGAACCAACATCCAAGATTATTTCATTTTCTTTTAGATTCACAGTTTCTACAAATCTTTTTTTCCATAAACGATGCATACCTAAACTCATTAAATCATTCATAATATCGTAGCTTGGAGCTACGCTTGAAAATACATTCTGAACAAGTTTAGTCTTTTGTTTTGAATTTACTTTTGTATAACCAAAATTATAATCTTTTTTCATTATGCCAGAATTACCTGAAGTTGAAACTACAGTTAAAGGACTTAGTGTAATATTGAATCAAAAAATATCCAGTGTCAAAATTCATACATCAAAACTTCGTTTTAAAATTCCCAATAATATAGTTAATATACTACGTAACTCCAAGATATCCAACCTAAGACGCATAGCAAAGTTCATTATTATAGATTTAGATACAGATTATTCTCTAGTAATACATCTGGGAATGTCAGGAAGATTAAAAACTGTCGATAAAAGCTACAAAAGAATAAAACATGATCATTTTATGTTGTATTTTTTTAGTAAAAGGATACTTGTTTATCATGATCCAAGGAAATTTGGATTTATAGATATAGTACAAACAAAAGATCTACAAAAACAAAAGTATATATTGAGTTTGGGTGTAGATGCACTGAGTCCAGATCTTACTGCACAAATTATATTTGAAAAAATTTCAAAATCTGAAGTTCCAATAAAGCAGATTTTACTAAATCAAAAATTAATTGCAGGTATAGGTAATATTTATGCATCGGAAATTCTATTTGATTCTAAAATTTCACCACTTACTTTAGGTAAAGATTTAGAAATTAGTCTCATTATGAAACTAATTAAGTCTATTAGAAAAATTTTAATGAAGGCAATTAAATATGGGGGTTCGAGTATAAGGGATTACAGGTCAACTGATGGAACATTAGGAAATTTTCAGTCTAATTTTAAAGTTTATAATAAAGAAGGAAAAAAATAGGGGATGACGAGGTCAAAAAGATTGTTCAATATGGTAGATCTACTTTTTACTGTCCAAAAATTCAAAATAATAGGTAATTATAGAACAATTATTAATTGACTTAATTTATTTTGAATTTATAGCACCCCTATGGCTAACCATGCTTCAGCAAAAAAAAGATCAAGACAGAACAAAACTAGAAATACTGTTAATTCTCAATACTTATCTAAATTTAGAAACGCTCTTAATAAATTTAAATCTTCAGTCGATACAAAAAACGAGGAAGAAATTCAAAAATCCTTTAGCAATGTCAACTCAATAATGGCTAGGGGGTCAAAAAAAGGGATTTTTAAAAAAGAATACATATCCAGAAAGTTATCCTCCTTATCGAAACAAATTTCAAAAAAATAATTTTTTTTTAATTTTTTTCACTTTTCTTCTTGCTAAAAATACTTAAAGGGTGTTGATTAAGAAAATTAATTTGGTGATTTAATTTTACGACTTTCGATTTTTTTCGTAAAATTTAATTTAGTAAAAAATCGTTTTGTTGGGGGAAAATGGATAATACATCTGCTATGTTTGACGAAAGTAAATGGTTATCCTTTAAAAAAAATCTTAAAAAAAATGTTGGAGATTCTGCCTTTAATAATTGGTTGAAGCATTTAAATTTTGTCTCTTTTGATGAGAGTACAATTACATTTTCAGTTCCAACAAAATTTTTAAGAGATTGGATAGTAAATAATTATTCAGATAAAATAAAATCAGAAGCAAAAAATTATATTGAAAAAGTTGATGTAATTAAATTTGTTGTTAAGCCTTCGGGAGGAAGAATAGTTCCAGGCACTACAAGAACTATTAAAAGCAATGATAATCACTGGAAATCTTCTATGGATCTTAGATCCAACCAATCTTCAACCTATCCTAATGAATTTGGTGCCCCTCTAGATCCAAGATTCACATTTGAAAATTTTGTTGTTGGAAAGCCTAATGAACTTGCATTTGCAGCATCTCAAAGGGTATCAGAAGCAAATAAAATTACCTTTAACCCACTTTTCTTATGTGGAGGTGTTGGTTTAGGAAAAACTCATCTTATGCATGCGATAGGTTGGAAAATAAAACAACAACAACCAGAAAGAAAAGTAATTTATCTTTCTGCTGAAAAATTTATGTATCAATTTGTAAGAGCATTAAGATATAAAGATACTTCAGCATTTAAAGAGCAATTTAGATCAATAGATGTTCTTATGATTGATGACGTTCAATTTATAAGTGGGAAAGATAATACTCAAGAAGAATTCTTTCATACTTTTAATGCTTTAATTGAACAAAATAAACAAATAGTTATTTCTGCAGACAAAACACCTACTGATCTAGATGGAGTACAAGAAAGATTAAAATCAAGACTAGGTTGTGGCTTAGTTGCTGATATTCACCCAACTACCTATGAACTACGATTAGGTATATTGATCGAAAAAGCACACAAAAGAGGTGTTGAAATTCCACCAAAAGTTCTAGAATTTCTTTCACATAGAATTATTTCAAATGTTAGAGAAATGGAGGGTGCTTTGAATAGATTAGTAGCACACGCTACACTTGTTGGAACATCAATTACAGTTGAAACCGCACAACTTGTTCTTCAAGATTTATTAAAATCTTCAAATAAAAAAATTACCATTGAAGAAATTCAAAAAAAAGTTGCGGAACATTTTAATATTAGAATAACTGATATGCATTCTCCAAGAAGATCGAGATCTGTTGCAAGACCTAGACAAATAGCAATGTATTTAGCTAAATCAATAACATCAAGATCTTTACCTGAAATTGGAAGAAAATTTGGGGGCAGAGATCATACGACAGTTATGCACGCTGTGAAAAAGATTGAGGAACTTAAATTATCTGACGTAAATTTTAATGAAGATTTAGAATTACTAAAAAGACTTATAGATTCTTAATTCTTTTTGTCATATGTTTAAGTATGAAATTTAAAATATCTCGTTCAATTTTTTTTAAATCTCTTTCCCATCTTCAAGGAATAGTTGATAAGAAAAATTCTCTTCCTATTTTGGCAAATATCTTAATTGAAGCAAAAAATAATCAATTAATTTTATCTTCAACAGATATGGATATTTCAATAGTTGAAAAAATCAATTGTACTGTCACTGAGGATGGTGCAACCACTATCAATTCTCAAATATTATATGATATCGTAAGAAAAATTGACGATAACGCATCAATAGAAATAATATCAAACAGTGGTAAACTGCTTACTTTAAGAGCTGATGGATCAAGATTTTCATTAGCATCATTGCCTAAAGAAGATTACCCAATTATAGAACAAGAAAAAAGTGGTATAAGTATAAAACTAAATTCAAAAATATTTTTTAAATTAATAGATAAAACTAAATTTGCTATATCAAATGAAGAAACAAGATATTTTTTAAATGGATTATACTTTAGTATTAATAATGAAGATAATAAGAGTATTGTTACTTTAGTAGGTACTGATGGACATCGATTAGCTAAATTTAGCCATTATATTGATGAAAATGTTGACCAAATATCTGGAGTTATAATCCCAAAGAAAACAATTTATGAATTATCAAAACTATTGTCAGAAATTGACCAGGATATTGAAATATCTGTAAGTACAAATAAGATAGTTTTTTATATAGATGATATAATTTTTATTTCTAAATTAATTGATGGAAGTTTTCCTGATTACAAAAGAGTAATTCCTAAAAATAACACAAATCATTTAAAAATAAGTAGGGAAAAACTTTTATCAGCAGTTGATAGAGTAAGCACAATTGCAAATGAGAAATCACCAGTAATTAAATTTAAATTACTTGAAAATATTTTGAATCTCAATACTATAAATAATGAAAATAGTACTGCATCTGAGGATTTACAAATAAATTATAGTGGAGATAAGATTGAAATAGGTTTCAACTCAAAATATATCATGGATATTGTTAATAATTTAGAAGACAACGAAATATCTATAAATCTAAAAGATAATACTTCACCTATAACAGCTCAAGAAAATTCAAATGCTAATTTAGTTTATGTATTAATGCCAATGAGAGTATAAAATTTGGCAAAAATAAATAATATTCATCTTAATAATTTTAGAAATTTTACTAATTACAAAATATCATTTGAAAAAAAAATCAATGTTTTGATTGGTGAAAATGGTTGTGGCAAAACAAATTTACTAGAGGCTATATCTTTAATTAGTAAAGGAAGAGGAATAAGAAACTCTAGCATTGCAAATTTAATAAAAAAAAAAGAACATAATTTTTTAATAAAAAATAATTTAGAAATAAATAATAATAACTTTGATATTGAAATATTTACGGAAAATAAAAATAATAAATTCAAAAAAATAGTTAAGGTAAATGAAGACTCATCAAAAGATTCAATTGATATTTTAAATCAATTCATATCAATTCTTATATTTGTACCAGAGATGGAAAGATTATTCCAAGCCTCACCTTCATACAGAAGAAATTTCATTGATAGGCTAGTTTTTGCTAGTAAAAACACCTATAATATCTTGGTTAACAAATATAAAAAATTCTTACTTGAAAGAATTAAAATACTTCAAAAAAATGTTATTGATAATAATTGGTTGAACCAAATTGAAAGAGATATTTCTTCACTAGGATTAGAAATATATCAATTAAGATGTTCTCAAATAAACTATATAAATAATAATTTAATAATTTTAAAAAAAGATCACAAGTTTCCATTTAATCTTAAACTACAAATTAAAGATGATTATTTTAATGAAGATCTATCTTTTGAAGAATATTTGTCCTATTTATTCAACTCACGTAGTTATGATAAACAATTTGGAGGCACTAAAATTGGTCCTCACCGATCAGATATTTTAGCAATAATTAACAATGATTTTGATGCATCTTTGTTATCTACAGGGCAACAAAAAACAATTGTTCTTATGATACTTTTAGCTCAGTGTAATTATCTAGTTAATCATAAAAATATTAATCCAATTTTGTTATTAGACGAGATTGGATCTCATTTAGATTCATATAATCGTCAAATATTATTAGATATGATTAACAGATTTGAGATACAATTTTTCCTAAGTGGAACTGATAAAGATTTATTTTCTTTTATATCAACAAACGCAAAATTTTATAATATAACAGAACTATGAATACTGAATATTCTTCTGATTCTATTAAAGTTCTCAAAGGTTTAGAAGCTGTAAGAAAAAGACCAGGAATGTACATTGGAGATACTGATGACGGATCAGGACTTCATCAAATGATTTATGAGGTGCTGGACAATTCTATTGATGAAGCTTTAGCAGGTTTTTGTGATAAAATTGAGGTAATTTTAAATGCCGATGGTACAGCAACTATTATTGATAATGGAAGGGGAATACCCGTAGATCTTCACAAAACTGAAAAAATACCGGCAGCTCAACTTATAATGACAGAATTACATGCAGGCGGTAAATTTGATCAAAATAGTTACAAAGTATCTGGAGGACTACATGGAGTGGGCGTTTCAGTTGTTAACGCTTTATCTGAAAACTTAATTTTAGAAATTAATAGAGATGGTAAAATATATAATATTGAATTTGAGAATGGTATTGTTACTAAAGAATTAAATGTAATTGGAGATTCCAATACAATTAACAACAAATTTATTACAGGGACTAAAATTACATTTCTTCCTACTAATAAAATTTTTAAAGATATAAATTTTAATTTTAAATCTATAGAAAAAAGATTAAGGGAGCTTGCATTCTTAAATACAGGTATCAGCATTCATTTTACTGATAAGAGACAATCTGAAGATAAAAATATACATTTTAAATATGATGGAGGTATTAAGGAGTATGTAAAGTATTTAAATAATGGCAAAAACCTTATTAATTCTGAGCCAATTTTTTTCAATGCTCAAAAAAATAATATTTCGGTTGAATGTTCATTACAATGGACTGATAGTTATCATGAAAATACAATATGTTTTACTAATAATATCATACAAAGAGATGGAGGAACTCATCTAGCTGGATTTAGAGGAGCTCTTACTAGGTCGATTGTAAATTATATAAATAAGAATACAAAAAATTCTAATAATATTTCTGGCGAAGATGCTAGAGAGGGATTAACATGTATAATATCAGTTAAACTACCAGATCCTAAATTTTCAAGCCAAACAAAAGATAAGCTGGTGTCTTCCGAGGTTCGACCAGTTATTGAATCAACAAGTTTGAATAAATTAGAGCAATGGATTGAAGAAAATCCTTCAGAAATTAAAAAAGTTATTGATAAAATAATTGAAGCTTCTAATGCTAGAGAAGCTGCTAGAAAAGCAAGAGAGCTTACAAGAAGAAAAACAGGCTTAGAAAATACTTCTCTTCCTGGAAAGCTTGCAGATTGCCAAGAGAAAAATCCTGAATTATCAGAATTGTTTATAGTTGAGGGAGATTCAGCGGGCGGGTCCGCTAAACAGGGAAGGGATCGAAAAAATCAAGCTATTCTTCCTTTAAGAGGAAAAATATTAAATGTAGAAAGAGCTAACGATAAACAAGTTTTAACTAGTAATGAAATAGGAGCTCTAATTACAGCTATTGGAGCTGGCGTTGGCAATCCAACAGATGATAACGATCAAAATAAAATAGAAGGTAAATTTGATTTTTCTAAAATGCGATATCATAAAATAATAATTATGACTGATGCAGATGTAGATGGAAGTCATATAAGGACACTACTATTAACCTTTTTTTATAGACACATGAAACCTATTATAGATTCAGGAAGATTATTTATTGCTCAACCGCCTCTTTACAGACTTAAAAAAGGTAATTCAACTGTATACAAAAAAGATGATAATGATTTAGAAGATTATTTGATCGAAGAAGGATTAAAGAATACTTTTTTTGAGAATACTCAACTTTCTCAGATTGCAGGCGAAGAACTAAAACAATTAATCTATCTCTCAAAAAGAACTAAAAATTTGGTTATACCATTATTAAGAAGAGTAGATAATAGTGACATAATTGAACATTCGGCAATAGTTAGGGCGCTAGATATTAGAAATCTTAAAGACAAAAAAATTGGAAACGAAATTGCAAAATATCTTCAACAAAGATTAAATTTAATTTCTAATATTTCTCAAAAAAACTGGAATGTAATTCACAAAAATAATTCTTTGTTTTTTGAAAGAACGATTAGAGGTTTTACTGAAAAATATACCATAGATGAAAATTTTATAGTTTCGCCTGAAGCAAAAGCTTTAAATGAAATCAAAGACCAATTAATGGAGAATTTTTACCGTTTAAAAGAAACTGGTTGTGGAATACTTAATCATAAAAATGAAGAATTTAAAATATTCGGACCTTTAGATTTAATCGATAAAATTTTAGATTTTGGAAAATCCGGTCTTCAAATAAATAGATATAAGGGGTTGGGTGAAATGAACCCAGATCAATTATGGGAGACAACATTAGATCATAATGAAAGAGTATTATTAGCTGTAAAAATTAATGAAGTCGATTCAGCAAACAAGGCTTTTGAGGATCTTATGGGTGGTGAAACAGATGCAAGAAAAAGATTCATAGCTGAAAATTCATTAAAAGTAGCAAATCTTGATATTTAATATTAAATGAATACTATACTACTTGGCAATCTTATCAAAATAAGATGGATTGCTATTTTCGGACAAATTTTAGCAATTTTTTTTGTTTTTTACTTTATAAATATTCAAATTCCATTCTTTGAAAGTTTAGTAATAATCTTTCTCTCAGTTGCTGTAAATTTTTATTCTTATTTTGAGCAAAGAAAAAATAAAACTATTAGTGACATTAAGGCATTTTCTTTTTTGCTTTTTGACATTCTACAATTAGGCTTTCTACTTTTTTTAACAGGCGGAATCATCAACCCTTTTTCAATATTAATTCTAGCTCCAGTAATAACTTCAGCATCATATTTGCCAGCTTTTATGACAGTTATTTTATCTGCTATTTCTATTGGTATTATTATAATTTTAAATTTTTATTATATACCTCTGGATCTAGGAGCAGAATTCTATTTACCACAAATATATAGTTTTGGTCTTTTAGCATCATTAATAATAACTGTAATTTTTATTGCAATATATGCTTATCTTTTTGCAAGTTCATCTAGAAAAATATCTAACGCTCTTTCTGTTTCAAAACTACAAATTTTAAACCAAAAAAAAATAACAGAAGTAGGTTCTCTAAGTGCTGCTGCAGCACACGAACTTGGTACTCCTCTAAATACTATATTTTTAATTATAAATGATTTGTTGAAGGAAAAAATACTTATTGATAATAAAAATATTTCAAAGGATATTATTTTATTAAAATCTCAAGCTGAAAGATGTAAAGAAATATTACAAAGATTTTCAAAAAATCCTTTAAAACTAAAAGACAAGTTTTTGGATAAAGTTAAAATTACTGATCTCATAAAAATAAACTTTGAAAAATTTAACAAAAATAAAAAATTAATTATTAAAAATACCTCAATTAATGATGAACCTGAAATCATTTTTAAAGATGAAATAATGTATGCTTTAGGTAACATCATTCAAAATGCTATATTATATTCTAAGACTAATGTAACTGCTGAAATAAATTATAATAATTTATATGTAAAAATTAGAATCGTAGATGATGGTGATGGATTCTCAAAAGATATAATTGATAGATTAGGAGAGCCATATATTTCAAAAAATAATCAAGGGATGGGATTAGGAATATTTATTGCTAAAAATTTGATTGAAAATATGGGTGGCAGAATTAATTTTTATAATTCAAAAGAAGATAATGCTATTGTTGAAATTATATTTGATAACTCTATCTTAAATATATGAATATGAAATTATTGATTGTTGATGATGATCTTCCTTTTAGAGAAAGACTAACCAGATCTATGGAAAAAAAAGGTTTTGAAGTAGTTTCTTCACCAAGTTTTAAAGATTCCCTATTAAAAGTGACTGAAAAAAACTTTGATTATGCGGTAGTTGATATGCGATTAGAGGATGGTTCTGGGTTAGAGTTAGTTAAAGAACTCCAGAAAATAAGCCCTCAAACAAAATCTCTCTTACTAACTGGTTATGGCAATATAGCAACTGCAGTGGCAGCAATAAAATCAGGAGCAATAGATTATCTCCCTAAACCGGCAGAAATAGATCAAATTTATGATGCTCTTACTAACTCAAAAGAAGTATTACCACCTCCACCTGAAAATCCTATGACTGCAGATAGAATTAGATGGGAACATATTCAAAGAGTGTTTATACAGTGTAATAGAAATGTATCTGAAACAGCAAGAAGGCTAAGAATGCATAGACGTACATTACAAAGAATACTGAATAAACATGCACCAAGAGAATAACAAAATCTTATCTGTTGTAATACCAGTATTTAATGAGGTTAACTTTCTTAATACATTATTTGATCAAATAGAAATATATTTCAATAAGGAAAATATTGAAATCATTGTAGTCGATGATGGATCAACTGATGGTTCATCAAATTTATTGAATGAGTTAAAGAAAAAAAATCATTATAAATTTTTATTTAAGCTAATTAAACTAGATATAAATTCTGGTAAAGGAAAAGCAGTCCAAACAGGAATTAAAAATTCTCAAGGAGAATATATCTTGCTTCAAGACGCAGATTTAGAATTAGATATTAAAGATGCAAAAGAAATGTTTGATATGATAATTAAAAATAAAGATATTAAATGTATATTTGGTAGTAGATATCTTTCTGGAAAGTTAAAAAAAAATAATTATTTTTTTAACAATCTAGTTGGTAAAATTAATTCATTAATATTTAATATTTTTTTCTCTCAGTCATTAAGTGATGTACACTGTGGTTTAAAAATTCTTCATAGAAGTGTAATTGAAAAAATTAAATTAAGTGTTAATGACTTTGGAATAGAGATTGATTTAGCTTCTCAAATTGTTAGAAATAATTTCTTTATTTACGAATTTGGTGTCTCATACTTTTTTAGATCTAAAGCTCAAGGAAAAAAAATTACCTGGATTGATGGTTTAAAGTCTTTTTATTATCTCATAAAAGTAAGATTTTTTGATAATTCTGCCTCAACTAATATATCAATTTTATATTCAATAATTTATATGGGATATGTAGGTTCATATTTTGGGATGGGAATAGGTAATACACTCTTTATAATTTTCTTTGCTATTCTGGGCTCAATCTTAGGAATACACTTTAAGATATTATCATCTACATTAATTTTTCTTTTAATATATATTGGATCTTTATTTGGAAAGGGTAATGGTACAACTGTATCGGTAGCACTTTTCTTCGTACTAGGTATATTTATTGCAATAAAATCAAAAAAATATTTTCTTAATACTTCTTTTAAAAATTATTTCTAAATTTACTGAGACACATGATCAGTCCAATAATAAAAAAAGTACTAACACCATACCAATTTTTAATTAAACTTCCGGTAGACATTATTGGCCAAAACATAATTACAATTATTGCTATTGAGATTATCTTATATTTTTTTTCACCACTATTATTTTTTATAAAATATATAAAAAAAATTAAATACATAATAAATAAAACAAAAACAATTAACCCACCTTCTGTTAGCCATTGAATATATATATTGTGTGGATGAGATGCACAGTCGTAGTGTATCATCATATTTTGATAACTTTTATTATTTTCACACAAAAATTGAAAATTATTTATTCCAATACCAGTAACGGGATTATCTAAAAACATCTTAAGTGATAAAAAATATATTTCACCATAGGCAGAAGTTTTAAAATTTTTTATTATTTCATAAAAACTTGGCTGAATATCTATAATTTTTGAACAAATTTTTTCCTTATCATCAATACAATTAAAAAACTTCTCGATTTTTTGGCCTTGATGATATTGTGTTGATTCAACCACCTTAAAATCATTGTAAGATGGATGTAAATAAGTAGTTATAAAAATTAAAAAAATACCAAAAATTATTGATAAAAAAATAGATTTTCTAAATCCATTTAAAAATACGAATAAAAATATTAAACTTAAGCAAAATGTTGCAAATGCCATTCTCTCTCCAGAAATAAAACTAATAAAAAGTATTGAAGATAAATATATTGAGTGAAAAAAGATTTTATTTTCAAATTTTTTAATAGAAATAAGGAACGCAAATCCTAATAAACCAAACTTTGATATATAAGACCCAGGTATTAATTCATCCCCAAACGGTCCTGTTAGCCTCCCATACCAATTTGATTTAAAACCTAGTAAATCTCTACCAAACCCATTTTCTGGAGTATAATTTAAAAATTGATAAAATGAATCTATACAAACAAATATAACAAGAATAGTAATAACTAATAAAGTTTGCTTGAAAAGTTTTCTTTTTTTAAAAAAAATAAAGTAACATAAAATTGGTATAAATAAAAATCTAATAAAAATTAAAGCATCTTGAAATGAATTTGTTTTGTTATACGAAAAAAAACTTATAAATATAAGACTTAACCAAAAAATAAATGATACCCTAATAAAATTAATTTTAATTAATTCTGAATATTCTTTATAATAAACAAAATAAATAATTCCAAATATTAAGCCAAGTGTGATTACAATATCAGGCAATGCTGGTCCAGTAATAAGAAATAATGGAACTAGCAAAAATAAATAATAAAAAAATTTTTCAGTTATTTGCATTATTTTTTATTAACAACTTTTAAGAAGACATCCTCTAAATCACCTTCAAATGTATTAATTTCTTTAAAATCAATTTTATCTCTATTCAAAATATCAATAATTTTTTTTATGTTTGTTTTATTTTTATCATAACTTAGTTTTAATACCCCATTGTCTATAACTGGGTTGAAATCTTTTAAATCTTTAGGGATTTCTTTATTTTTATTTAAAACAAATGATACAGATTTTGTTGATATAATATTTAAAAGATCATTTTTTGATCCTTCAATAATTTTCTTACCATGATTAATTATAGTTATATTGTCACAAAGATTTTCTGCTTCTTCAAGATAATGTGTAGTTAAGCATACAGTTTTTCCTTGTGCACTTATTTTCTTAATGTAATTCCAAACTGATGTTCTGATATCAATATCTACACCCGCTGTTGGTTCATCTAAAATAATAATTTCAGGATCATGTACTAGAGCTTTTCCAATTAACAATCTCCTTCTCATACCTCCTGACAAAGTTCTGGCATATGCATTTCTTTGATCAGTTAACTTTAAGTTTTCTAAAATTTCATCAGTCCTCCTTATCTTTTTAGGAACTCCATATAAACCTGCTTGAAGTTCTAATAATTCTGCTGGAGAAAAGAAAGGATCGATATTAAGTTCTTGAGGTACTATACCAATTTTAAATTTACTTAATTTTATGTTTTTATCTATATTTATTCCGCAAATATTAACTTCACCTGAGTTTTTTTTAACTAAACTGCCTAGAATATTTATAAAAGTTGATTTACCTGCACCATTTGGCCCTAATAAACCATGAATCGTTCCCTTTTTTATTCTTATACTAAAATCAATTAGAGCTTTAACTTCCTGGGTTTTTTTTAGGAAAGTTTTATTTACATTTTTAGCCTCAATTGAATATTTATAATCTGACATTTAATATAAATCTTATATATTTAAATTTACAATGAATAAAAAGAGTAGATTGATATTAGTTGATGGCTCTGCCTACATATTTAGAGCATATTATGGATTGCCTCCAATGAACCGTGCAGATGGTACCCCAATTAATGCTGTTTTTGGTTTTACAAATATGCTTGTTAAGCTGATAGAAGATTACAGCAACGATAAAATGATTGTAATTTTTGATGCAGCAAGAGAAAACTTTAGAAATGAAATATATACAGAATATAAAGCTAATAGAGGAGAAGCTCCCGATGATTTGATACCACAATTTCCATTAATCAGAGAGTGTGTAAAAAGTTTTAATATACCGCAATTAGAAATAGAAGGATTTGAAGCTGATGATTTAATCGCTACTTATGTAAAATTAGCTGAAAAAGATAAAATTGAAACTATCATTGTTTCCTCAGATAAAGATTTAATGCAGCTTGTTAGTAATAATGTGACAATGCTTGATCCAATGAAAAATAAAAAAATAGAAATTAAAAATGTGGAAGAAAAATTTGGAGTGCCCCCAGATAAAGTTATTTTTATTCAAGCTCTAACAGGAGACAAAGTAGATAACATTCCAGGTGCTACTGGTATTGGCCCTAAAACAGCATCTCAACTTATAAATGAATATAACGACATCGATGGTTTATTTAAAAATCTTGATAAAATTAAACAAGAAAAAAGAAGAAAAATTTTAACAGAAGCAGAAAATGATATTCGAATAAGTTTAGAACTTGTAACACTTAAGAATGATGTAAAAATATCTGAGGGTATTAACAAAATAAAAACTTATAATGAATTAAAAAATGAAAATAAAAATATCTTTGAGTTTCTTAAAGATCAAGGCTTTAGGTCTATATCTGAAAGATTAAAATCAAATTCTTTTATATCTAGTTATAATGATAATATTATTCAAAACAAAGAAACAGAACCAAAGTATGAATTAATTAATTCAAAGAAAAATTTTGAAAAGATTTTAAGTGAAATTGAAAAAAAAGGTATATGCGCTATTGATACTGAAACTAACTCACTAAATATAGAAAAAGCTAAATTAGTTGGCATATCAGTATGTTATAGTGAAAACATTTCCTATTATATTCCATTAAACCATACTACTTTAGATGGGTCAAAAAAAATTGATAATCAGTTAGAGGAAAATTATGTAATTAATCATATTAATAAAATTTGTAAAAATGAATCAGTCTTAAAAATTGGTCAAAACATAAAATATGATATGAGAGTCTTAAATAAATATGGAATAACGTTTAATTCAATTGCAGACACAATGTTAATGTCCTACTCAATTGATAATGGTATTTATAAGCACAATTTAGATGATCTTTCATTTAATCATTTAAATCATACAACAATTAAATATAAAGATGTTGTTGGTACGGGTAAAAATGAAATTACTTTTGATAAAGTAACTATCGATAACGCAATTAATTATGCTGCCGAAGATTCTCTATTAACATTCAGGCTTTTTCAAAATCTTTATCCACGTTTAATAAAAGAAAAGGCTAATTTTGTTTATCAAAACATCGACTTGCCTCTTATAGAGGTATTATCTTCAATTGAAGCAAATGGTATAGAGGTAAATAAAAAGTTTTTAACAAGTCTAAGCAATGAATTTGAAAATGAAAGTAAAAAACTTGAAAAGAACATTTATAAACTTTCAAAAATAGAGTTCAATATTGGCTCACCTAAACAATTAGGAGAGATATTATTTGTTAATCTTAAAATACCTGGTGGTAAAAAAACAAAATCAGGAACATATTCTACTGATTCTTCAACTTTAAATAATTTAGCCTTAGATGGATTTGAAATTGCACAACTCGTTCTTGATTGGAGAGAATTAACAAAACTTAAATCAACCTATACAGATGCTTTGTTTAGATTAACAGATGATAAAAGCAGAGTTCATACATCATTTGGTTTAGCTAGTACCTTAACGGGTCGATTAAGCTCTACAGATCCAAATCTTCAAAATATCCCAATTAGAACAGAAAATGGAAAAAAAATAAGAACAGCTTTTGTAAGTGGAAAAGGAAAAAAATTAGTCAGTTTTGATTATTCTCAAATAGAGCTTAGATTAGCTGCAGAAATTTCTAGTGATAAAAATTTTATTAAAGCTTTTAAAAATAATGAAGATATTCATGCATCTACTGCTAAAGAAATATTTAATTTAAACGATAGTCAAATTAACAACGATTATAGAAGAAAAGCAAAAGCAATTAATTTTGGTATTCTATATGGAATTAGTCCATACGGATTAGCTAAACAACTTGATATTTCAAATACAGAAGCAAAAGATTATATAAATGAGTATTTTATTAAATATCCAAAAATTAAAAAATATATGGATTATCAAATTGATTTCGCAAAAACAAATCAATATGTTGAAACAATTTTTAAAAGAAAAATTAATATTAAGGGAATTACCGATAAGAATTTTGCTGTTAGAGGGTTTGCAGAAAGACAAGCCATTAATGCGCCAATACAAGGTAGTGCAGCAGACATTATTAAGTTAGCAATGATTGAAATTCATAAGCAAATCAAACTTAAAAATATTGAAGCTGAAATGCTTTTACAAGTACATGATGAACTCATTTTTGAAGTAGAAAGTAAAAAATATGACAATTTAGTAAGTAATGTAAAAACGATTATGGAGTCAGTACATTTAAAATATAAAGATTTTTCAGTTCCACTCACTGTTGATTTTGGTGCAGGTGATCATTGGGGACAGGCACATTAGACCATAGTTTATGGAAATAAAAAAAAATAAGAAAAGAAATCCCTTTGCTCAAGATTTAAAACTGCCTAAGTATAAACAAAGAATTGTCAAAAATAAAAAAGCTTACACAAGAAAAGGAAAAAAAAAGATTATTTAGAATTCTTCATCAAAGGTATTCATTTCAAACCATTTTTCAAGTTCATGATACCCTCCAATTTTTTCACCATTTAAAATTATTTGAGGGAAAGTTTTTGCATTCGGGAATTTTTCAAAAAAGTCTTCTCTCGTATAATCTGTATCAAGCATATAAATCTTTGGATTATATTTAGCTAACCGTAGTTTAGCTCTATCACAGTATCCACAATTAGTTTTAGAATATATCTCTGCTTCCATCAAAATGCTTCATCAAAACTTAAAGCTCTATCAGTAGGTCTTTGATACTCAGATACTCTTTTTTCAAAAAAGTTTGTAACGTTTTGAACATCTAAAGCTCTCATAAAATCAAAAGGATTCTCTGTTTTAAAGACTCTGTCAAATTCAAATAGATCGGCAATTCTGTCTGCAACAGCTTCGATATATTGACACATTAAATCAGCATTCATACCAATTAAATCTACTGGTAGTGCATCTTTTACAAATTCTTTTTCAAAAGCTACAGCTTCTCTAACAATTTCTTCAAACTGTGATTGAGGTACGTCTGAAGGAATCAAAGATAAGTCACTAATATCGGCATCAGTTAATGTTTTATTATTAAATTTGTCTCTTAAAGTCCTAAACATTAACGATGAGAAGCTAAAGTGCATTCCTTCGTCTCTAGCAATCCAATCGTTAGATAAGGCTAAACCAGGTAATAACCCTCTTTTTCTAAAATAATATATGGCACAGAAAGATCCTGCAAAAAACAACCCTTCAACTAATCCAAAACCTATTAATCTAGTGAGGAGATTTTGACTACCATTAAGCCATTTTGACACCCATTGTGCTTTATGGTTAATACATGGCACATTTTGAATTGCATCAAAAAGCATATCTTTTTCTTTTGTATCTTTTACATAAGCTTCTATTTGAAGACCGTACATTTCTGCATGAATTGATTCATTTAACATCTGCATT
The DNA here is from genome assembly GCA_902602885.1 of uncultured Alphaproteobacteria bacterium. Lineage (GTDB taxonomy): Bacteria > Pseudomonadota > Alphaproteobacteria > HIMB59 > CACPNW01. The sequence continues at coordinate 4,413 of CACKSM010000006.1, read as the reverse complement.
GAGATAAAGCATCTTGCTTCAGGTATTAATATTTCTTTGTAGAACCTACTTGCTAAGTTTTCATTAATCATTGCTTCAGAGTTAGCAAAATAAGCTAGTACATGTTTTATAAAGTGCTTTTCACCATCATTTAACGTTTCAAGATCTCTTAAGTCATCTTGTAATGATACTTCTTCTGTTGTCCAAAAGGCTTGAATATGTTGTTTATATCTATCCCAAATTTCTTGGTTTTTTATTGGAAATATTGATTTAACGCCTTTTGATATCATTTTATTACTCCTTTTTTATGCACTGCAAGTTTCGCAATCTTCTGGTTCATTGTTTTGATTGATAGTAGTATTTATATAAGCATCTTTAGCTGCTTTTTCTGATGAAACTGTAACTTTTACAGCATCAACAGCTGATCTACTTCTTAGATAATACATTCCTGTTTTAAGACCTTTTTTCCATGCATACATATGCATTGAATTAACTTTCCCAAATGTAGGCGTTGAAAGCCACAGATTCATTGATTGAGTTTGATCAATAAAAGGTGCTCTATCTGCTGACATATCAATTACTGTTTTTTGTGATACTTCCCAAACTGTTTTGTAAACTTCTTTTAGCTGAGTTGGAATTTCATTTATGTTTTCAACTGAACCATTTTCTAAGATTATTTTGTCTCTCATTTCTTTATTCCACAATCCTCTTTGAGAAAGTTCATTCACCAAATATCTATTTACGAGTAGGAACTCACCCGAGAGTGTTTGTCTTTTATATATATTAGAGGTTTGTATTTGGAATGTTTCAGTATTACCTAATATAATACCTGTTGACGCAGTTGGCATGCAAGCTGTGGTTAAAGAGTTTCTTACACCGTTCTCTTTAATTTTAGCTCTAAGTGAATCCCAATCCCACTTTGAAGAAGGATTAACGTTCCACAGATCAAATTGAAACTTACCTTCCGAAATTGGTGAATTTTTAAAAGTTTCGTATGCTCCCTTTTCTTTTGCTAGCTCGCATGAAGCTTCTAAAGCTCCAAAGTAAATTGTCTCAAAAATTAATTTATTTATTTCTTTGGCCTCCTCAGATTCATAAGCTATTCCCATCTTAAAGTAGACATCTGCAAGTCCTTGTATCCCTAAACCTATAGGCCTATGCTTATTATTAGATCTTTCCGTTTTATCAGTTGGATAAAAATTAATATCAATTACTTCATCCAAGTTTTTTGTAGCTAATTTTGCAGTTTCGTATAGGGCATCATAGTCATATATTAATTTTTTATCTGATTTTTTTACAAATTTTGGCAGAGCTATAGAAGCCAGGTTGCATACAGATGTCTCGTTTTTATCAGAGTATTCAACTATTTCTGCACACAGGTTAGACGATTTAATGACACCAATATTTTTTTGGTTAGACTTATTATTTATAGAGTCTTTATAAAGCATATAGGGTTGTCCTGTCTCTATCTGCGCTTCTATAATTTTAGACATTAGATCTCTTGCTTTAATTTTTTCTAAATGCTTCATTTCATTTTCATATTTAGTGTAAAGTTTTTCAAACTCATCACCATACACATCTGAAAGACCTGGGCATTCATGTTCACTCATAAGTGTCCATTCTTCATCGTTTTCTACTCTTTTCATGAATAAATCTGGTATCCATAAAGCATAGAACAAATCTCTAGCTCTAAATTCTTCAGCACCTGTATTTTTCCTAAGTTCTAAAAACTTCTCAATGTCGGCGTGCCAAGGTTCTAAGTAAACTGCAAAAGAACCTTTTCTTTTACCGCCGCCTTGATCAACTGACTTAGCAGTTTCATTAAAAATTTTCAAAAATGGAATAAGACCATTAGATTTGCCATTTGTAGATTTTATTCTACTTCCACTACCTCTGATATTGTGAGCATGCATTCCAATACCACCAGCTGTTTTAGATATTAGGGCACAATCTTTTATAGTATTAAAAATACCTTCTATTGAGTCATCTTCCATACCTATTAAAAAGCACGAAGATAATTGCTGCATTTTTAATCCACTATTAAACAATGTTGGAGTAGCATGTGTATACATACCAGTTGATAAACTTTTGTAAGTTTCTTTTATTTTATCTAAATTAAACTCATTACCGGTAACCGTTAAAGTCACTCTCATCCAAAGATCCTGAGGCCTTTCAATTGTTTTATTATCAAACTTTAACAAATATGCTCTTATTAGTGTTGTGAGAGCAAAATAATCAAAAGTATAATCTTTGTCATAGTCAATTACTGACTCTATTAAATCCGCATTCTCCATCACCTTTTTATAATAATCTTCTCTTAACAACCCATCGTCGTATAAATTTTTTGTTGCAATTATGAAGCCTGGGGTTTCTTTATGTAGTGAATTAACTTTTATTCTTGCTGCAAGATAAGAATAATCAGGATGTTCAACTGTTAAAGCTGCAGCAGTTTCAGCAAGATAAGTATCAATTTCAACAGAACTAATATCACTGTATAAGCCTGGAACAGCTTTTTGAACAACAACAATTGGATCGATATTTAAGCCTGTAGATAAAACAGAGACTCTGTTGGTTATTTTATCAAGTGAAATTGGCTCTTTACTTCCATCTCTTTTAGTTACCATCATTGAAGAAGCTTTTTCTCCAACTTGTTCTTTTAGTTTTTTAGTGTGATATCTTGAAGCTGCTCTTTGTTCTCTATACAAAACATATGCTCTAGCAACTTTATGATGCTCATCCCTCATAAGTGCTAACTCCACTTGATCTTGTATATCCTCAATGTGAATCATGTCTCCGTCAGCAATCCTTCTTGTTAGAGCCGAGACAACTTTATGTGTTAAAGCTTCAACAGTTTTATGAATTCCATCTTGTTGTTCTTTTTCCTTATTTTTATCATTTCTAATTTTTGTTTGTGCTAGGAATGCTTTTTTAATAGCATTTGAAATTTTGTCTGATTTGAAAGGAGTAATAGCTCCGTCACGACGCACGACACTTAATGTTAAAATATTTACGCTTTTTTCTTCAGCGATTTTTGCTGATACCTGTAGATTGTCTGCCATTTAAATTCTATCCATTTTTAAAAAATTATTGTCGAAAAACACAATATGTAGTGCCGCCGAAAAGAGACAATACAACATTTGCTCAATATCGCAATAAGAACAAAATAAGAACATAAATATTTTTTTTATCATGTCAATCTCTTACTTAATTCATATTTTAAGGAGGCAAACAAGTTATTGAAATATTTACATTTACTTATCAACTTAAGTCACATTTTGTTAACTGAGTCCTTTTTTCTTTGAACTTAAATCTGCCATAAATTATTAATAAAAAGCAAGTATGCCTAAGATAGCATTAGTTGACGACGAACAGTCGATTCTCACATCAGTATCTCTTTCTCTGGAAAGTGAAGGATTTACAGTAGATACATTTCTTAATGGAGTTGATGCCTTAGAGGCTCTTGAAAGCAAATCTTATGATTTAGGATTGTTTGATATTAAGATGCCTAAAATGGACGGAAATGAACTTCTTTCAAAAGTACGTTCGAGCAAGATTGAAAATCTAAGAGATCTTCCGATTATCTTTTTAACATCAAAAGATCATGAACAAGATGAGATTATTGGATTAAAAATGGGTGCTTCAGATTATATAAAAAAACCTTTTTCACAAAAATTATTAAATGAGCGCATAAGAACAGTGCTAAGAATTCATAACAATAGAAATGAAGAACAAAAAGATAATAATATTAAAAAACAAAATTTTATTAAGGGTGATTTGATACTAGATGAAGATAAACAATTATGTTTTTGGAAGGGTATAGAAATTGAGCTCACGGTTGCAGAGTTTAATTTAATTAAATCGCTTGCTCAGTATCCTGGAGTAGTAAAGGATAGAAATCAATTAATGGACGCTATGTATGGCGATTCTATATACGTTGATGATAGGACTATTGATAGCCATATAAAGAGATTAAGAAAAAAATTCAGATCTTATGATAATTCTTTCGATCAAATAAGAACAAGATATGGTTCTGGATACTCTTGGCGTGATTAAAAGATTATTTAGCTTATCAAGTTATAATTTAACATTTCAACTCATTATACTTAACTTAATTATTGTATTTTTAGGTTTGGTATTTTTATCTTATTTCAATTTTAGCTTAATTCGAAATAATAAATTCATAGATAATAGGGATCAATCAATAAGATTAAATTTATCTAATATAACAAAATATTTAGAAAATACTTCAATATTAAGAGTTCCAATTTTTCAGTATGATTATCGTTGTAGATACCTTCAAGATATTGAAGCATACAAGGAGAGTTGTGACTTGGCAGATAATATTAATCCTGTCGAATTGTCAGAACCAGAGTTAGAAAAGTTTACAACTGAACAATTTATATTTCAAAACTTTGGTGATAAAGATTTTAACAC
>CACKSM010000005.1 GCA_902602885.1 uncultured Alphaproteobacteria bacterium | reverse complement strand
ACTATATTTATAAAAATTCCAATACTTTTTATTAGAAATAATACTGATAAAGAAGAGACTTCACTAGATTTACATTTAAACAGATCACATACAAAATATGTTTATGATTTATTAGTTGATGGTAGTAAAAATCTTAATATTTAATTTATTTTTTATCTTAATTTCTTTAAGCACAGTATCATCTGGCAAAACTATATTTGGAAAAGCAAAAGTAATTGATGGTGACACTATACATATTAATAAAAATAAAATAAGACTACATGCTATTGATGCCCCTGAGACAAATCAAACATGTAATAAAAATAGTAAAGTCTGGAATTGTGGTGTGGAATCAACAAAGTTCTTAAAGGCATTAATTGGTAATAATAAAATTGAATGCATCACAAAAGGTAAGGATCGATATAATAGATTTATTGGAATCTGCTATAAAGATAATTTAGATTTAAATAGTGCAATGGTTCTGAATGGATGGGCGATAGCTTATCGCTATTATTCAAAAGATTATATTGAAGAAGAAGAAGAAGCAAAACGAGATAAAAAGGGTATATGGATTGGGGATTTTGAAGAACCCTATTTATTCAGAAAGAAAAATAAATAATCAACCATGATGTTGGTAATCTTTTAAATAAATTAAATCTTCTATTTCTTTATCTTTATTTTTAATTATTTTTTTTAGCTCATTTAATTCATTTTCGATACTTCGATTTTTTTGTTCAATTTGTCTAAGTTCTGATTTTAGTATTGAATTTTCAATATTTACTTCTTCCATATCTTCAGTTGATGCAGAACTTTCTAATTCTATTTCTAATTTTTGAACAAGATCTTCGTATTTTGACAATTGTTTATTTAATTCAGATATTTTATTTTCAAGTGTGTTAAGTTTATCAATACTTTCTGAATTGTTTTCTAAAGAGTTATTTTCTAGATCTGATATATTGTTTAGAGATTGTTCATAATCACTCTTAATTGTATCGAATGATTCATTTAAATTGCTTATTTCTTCACGTAAGTTTTTTATTTGATCATCTCTAAATTTTAATCGCTGATCTTTTTGGAATATCTCAAGTTTAAGTTCTTGTATTTCAGATCGTAAACTTGATTCATCAACGACACTACTAGGAATAATTTCAATAGGTGGCTCAGTTTGATCAGTTGAAAAATCTAAAGAAGGCAAATAGAAAAAAATACCAAAAATAGCTATAATTGAAATGACTAGTAAGATTTTGTTTCTTCTTCTTCTTCTTGCTTGTAAACCAACAAAACCTACCATACGAACTCTATAAAACGGTAAGTGTAAAAAATAAATATTTAATTATTAAATTGTGGGTCTAAAGAATATGTGGTTGACCTTAAGTACTGAGTAATTTTTTTGATATCTCCAATTTTTACAAGGTTTTCGTAAGGTATAAGTGAACCAAAGTACATATGGATATCATCACCTATCTTTCTTTTCAGTTCATACATACATAAAGAGTATCTAAATGTTTGTCCTATTTTATTAGCAATGTGGTAAAGTTGACTATTTTGACCATCAAAAAAAATTGGTAACACAGGGCTTTTAGTTTTAAGAACTAGTTTCGATACCCATTGTTTCCACTCACCATCGTCAGCTTTTGTATTTTTTTTTAAGTTTTGTTTAGTTGCTATTGTTCCAGAAGGAAAAAGAACTAGAACACCTTCATTATGCAAAACTTTTTCAGCTTCTTTACGTGTATTAATGTTAGTTATTAGAGCTTCTCTATTTTCATTAAAATCAATTGGTAATATTTTGTCTTTTACTGCCTCTGCTTGCCTTAAGACTTTATGTGTAACCATTTTATAATCTTGTCTTACTTTTGAAATTGCTGAACATATGGATACGCCATCTGCAACTCCAAAAGCATGATTTGCTATAACAATTAATTTTCCTTTTTTTGGAATATAACTACCGTCCTGAAAATTAGTTATTAAAGTAAAATTTAATTTATCTACTGCATCATCCCAAAAAAGCTCAGGAGGTCTATTTTCAGATAAATATTCATCATATAATTTTTTTAATTTTAATTTTCCTGTTAATAATTCAGTAATCTTAATAAATATTTGACCAATAAAATTTACTTCCGCTGTTGCAAATGTAAATATAATTTTATTTTTATTCATAATGAAAATGAATCAATTTAAATAAAATAAGTTTTTTTCAAATATATTACATATTTGCATAATTTGGTCCCCCACTACCTTCGGGTACAACCCAATTTATGTTTTGTGATGGCTCTTTAATATCACATGTTTTACAATGAATACAGTTTTGTGCATTAATTACAAATTTAGGATTTTGAATATCTGTTTTATCAATCTCATATACACCAGCAGGACAATATCTTTGAGATGGCTCATCATAAGCATTTAAAGTAAATTTTATTGGCAATTCCTTATCTTTTAATTGTAAATGCACTGGCTGATCAGCTTCATGGTTAGTTCCAGTCAAATAAACAGAACTGGTTTTATCAAAAGTAAATATTCCATCATATTTTGGATAATCTATTTTTTTTGAATCTTTTGCTAATTGTAAAGCTTCATGATCAGCATGTTTGTGTTTGAGTGTAAAGGGAAGCTTGCCTCTAAATATTATTTGATCAATACCAGTAAATATTATTGCAGGTATTAACCCCCAATTAAAACTAGGTTTTACATTCCTTGCTGCAAACAATTCTTTATAAAGCCATGAACGTTTAAATTTATCTTCATATGCTGCAAGAGATACAGATTTACTTAAATAATCATTAATTGTTTCAGCAGCTATAATTCCACTTTTCATTGCAGTATGAGAACCTTTAATCTTTGGCATATTTAAGGTGCCTGCATCGCATCCAACTAGTAATCCGCCCGGCATATACATTCTAGGTAAACTTTGAATACCACCTTCAATAAGTGCCCTTGCTCCATACGCGATACGTTTTCCATTAGTTAGAATTTTCTTAATAGCTGGGTGGGTTTTAAATTTTTGAAATTCATCATAAGGTGATAAATAAGGATTTTTATAATCAAGACCGATTACGTATCCTAAAAATATTTGTTTATTTTCAGCATGATAACAAAAACTGCCACCATAAGTTGCATTATCTAATGGCCATCCAGCAGTATGCATGACAAGACCTTCTTCATGCTGACTTTCATCTACTTCCCAAATTTCTTTAAACCCAATTCCGTATTGTTGTGGTGACTTATCTTTCGATAAATTATATTTTTTAATTAATTCTTTACCTAAGTGACCTCTGCAACCCTCAGCAAATACTGTTACTTTAGCGTTAATATTAATACCTGGTTCAAAACTATCTTTTTTGTTTCCATCTTTATCAATGCCCATATCACCTGTTTGAACACCAATAACTTTATCATCATCTGAATATAATATTTTAGATGCTGCAAATCCTGGAAAAATTTCTACTCCTAAACTTTCAGCCTCACTTGCTAGCCATCTACATAAATTTGCAAGACTAATAATATAATTCTTATGATTTTTTTGAACACTGGGAAGAAGCCATGTAGGCCAATTTAAAGAGCTTTTTTTTGATAAGAATAAAAACTTTTCTTTTGTTACTTTAGTTTTAATTGGCGAGTCTTTGCTTCTCCAATCAGGTATTAATTCATCGAGTGCTCTTGTTTCAAAAACATTACCACTTAAAATATGAGCCCCAACTTCTGATCCTTTTTCCAAAACACAAACATTAATTTCTGGGTTTAGCTGTTTTAGTTTAATTGCAGTTGAAAGGCCTGATGGACCAGCACCTACCACCACAACATCATAGTCCATTGACTCGCGTTCTACTTCCATTTTATTTATTGTAATAAATTAATTTATTGTTGAATAGTATTTAATTTATCTAGTTCAGAAGATAATTGAGGCAATGCCTCAAATAAATCAGCGTTTAATCCGTAATCAGCAACATTAAATATTGGCGCTTCTTCATCTTTATTGATTGCAACAATTACCTTACTTTCTTTCATACCTGCTAAGTGCTGTATTGCACCAGAAATTCCGACGGCAATATACAAATCTGGGACAACAACTTTGCCAGTTTGCCCAACTTGATAATCATTAGAAACATAACCAGCATCTACAGCAGCACGAGAAGCTCCAACTGCCGCATTAAGCTTATCTGCTATTTCATTTAAAAGTTTAAAATTTTCGGCACTTTGTAATCCTCTGCCGCCGGATATCACAACTCGAGCAGTACTTAACTCTGGTCTTTCAGATTGAGATTCTTCTCTATCTATAAATTCAACACTGCCACTATCATTATCAAAAGAAATATTTTCTACTTGTTCTTTTCCACCGCTAGTTTCTACAGGATCAAACGATGTTGGTCTTACTGTTACTACTTTAATCTTGTCATTTGATTTAACTGTTGCAATAGCGTTACCAGCGTAAATTGGCCTCATAAAAGTATCGGAACTTATTATTTTTATAACATCACTAACTTGTGCAATATCTAATTTAACCGCAATTCTAGGAAAAATATTTTTACCAAATGTTGTCGCAGGTGCCATTATGTGGGAATAATTATTAGCCAAAGATACAACGATAGGCTCAATGTTTTCAGCAATTGGGTTTTTAAGTTTTTCATTATTGGCTAAATATACTTTTGAAACTTTTTCACATTTAGAGATATTTTTAGCTAACTCTTCACATTCATAGCCAGTTACCAAAACATGGATATCTTGGTCTATTTGGGATGCTGCAGATATAGTATTTAAGGTTGATGATTTGATATCTATATTATTATGTTCTGCTAATACTAATATTGTCATATAACTTTTGCCTCATGTTTAAGTTTTTGAACCAGTTCGGCAACATCACTTACCATAATTCCTTTTTGTCTGACAGGTGGTTCTTCTACTTTTATTTGTTCAATCCTAGGTTCTATATTTATTCCAAGTGAAGATGCATCTTTTGTATCAATTGGTTTTTTCTTTGCTTTCATTATATTTGGTAAAGAGGCATATCTAGGTTCATTCAGTCGAAGATCACATGATGCTACAAATGGTATAGACACTTTTATTCTTTCTAAGCCTTCATCTATTTCTCTAGTAACGATTGCATTTTGCCCCTCGATTTCAATTTTAGATGCGAATGTAGCCTGAGGCCAATCAAGTAAAGCAGATGTCATTTGACCAGTTTGATTGCAGTCATCATCAATAGCTTGTTTTCCCATTAAAATAATTGATGGTTTTTCTTCTTCAGCAACTTTAGAAATTATTTTTGAAATAGCTAGAGGCTCTAGATCATTTTCTGTTTTAATATGTATACCTCTGTCAGCTCCCATTGCTAATGCAGTTCGTATAGTTTCTTGAGCCTTATCATTACCTATAGTAAGAATTATAATCTCGTCTGCTTTACCAGCTTCTTTTATTCGTAGAGCTTCCTCTACCGCATTTTCATCAGGAGGATTCATGGACATTTTTACATTATCTTTTTCAACTCCTGAACCATCAGCTTTAACTCTGATTTGAACATTATAATCAATGACTCTTTTTACGGTGACAAGTAACTTCATACTATTGTTTTAGTTTTTCATTTTTAGGATCATAAGGACTATCCTCTATAACAGTTACATTGTATTTTTTATCTAATATATCCATTTCTAATTTTTGACCAACATCTGCAAATTGAGGTTCTACCATACCAATAGCTAATGATTTTTTCACTCTAAAACCATAGTTACCTCCTGTCGCACGACCTATAACTTTTCCATTATTATAAATTGGATTATTACCCAAAGCATCTGCATCTTCAACATCATGAACCTCTAAAGTTACCATTTTGTTTTTAAAACCATTTTGCTGCCATTTAACAAGAGAATCTCTTCCTATAAAATTACCTTTGTTTAAATGTACAAATCTATCTAACCCAGACTCAAAAGCTGCGTATTCTATTGACATTTCGGTACCAACCAATTTATATGTTTTTTCAACACGTAAGCTTTCCATCGCTCTAATGCCAAATGGTTTAAGCCCATGATCTTTTCCTGCATCTATCAATTTATCAAAAATATGGTTTTGATATTCAATTGGATGATGTAATTCCCATCCGAGTTCTCCAACAAAATTCATACGCATAGCAATACTAGGAGCTAAACCAACATTAATTTTTTTTGACGATAGCCATGGGAAATTTTCATTAGATAAATCAGTCTTTGTAATTTTAGAGAGAATGTCTCTTGATTTGGGTCCTGCTAAAACAAGAACACCCATACTATTGGTTAAATTTTCATAAATCACTGATCCATCTTTGGGCATCCATTTATGAATCCAATCATGATCTAATCTTTGAAACGCTCCTGCTGAAACTAAATAAAAGGAATTTTCTTTTTCTTTTGCAATTGTGAATTCTGAGTGAACTCCTCCTGCAGTGTTTAATGCATGACAAAGATTAACTCTTCCAATTTTTTTAGGAATTTTGTTTGCTACTAAATAGTCTAGAAACTCTTCTGCGCCAGGTCCTGAAATCCGACATTTTGCAAAGGCAGTCATATCTAGGAGGCCAGCATTATCCTGAACATTCAAGCACTCGTTACCAACATGTTCAAACCATTTTGATCTTCTAAATGACCAATCATCTTTTTGTAATTCTTTTGAAGGTGCAAACCAGTTAGCACGTTCCCAACCAAACTTTTGACCAAAAACTGCACCAAGATTTTTTAATCTATCATAACAAGGAGCTTGTCTTAATGGACGTCCCTCTTCTCTTTCTTCATCAGGATAGTGTACTGTAAAGACATTCGCGTAAGCTTCTTCATTCTTTTTAATCAAATATGCCTCTGTTGCATAATCACCAAATCTTCTAGGATCTACACCTAACATATCAATTGTAGGTTCACCGTCCACTATCCACTCAGCAATTTGCCATCCAGCTCCACCAGCTGCAGTAATTCCAAAACTATGACCTTCATTTAACCAGAAATTTTTAAGTCCCCATGCCGGTCCAACAATTGGACTTCCATCTGGTGTATAACAAATAGCACCATTGTAAACTTTCTTAACTCCAACTTCTCCAAAAATAGGAACACGGTGCATTGCTGATTCAATGTGAGGCTCTAAACGCTCTAGATCTTCTTGAAATAATTCGAATTCAGATTCTTTATCAGGTCCATCAACATAACAAACTGGAGCCCCTTTTTCATAAGGCCCTAAAATCAATCCTCCTCTTTCTTCACGCATGTACCAAGAACTATCAGAATCTCTTAAGACTCCCATTTCAGGAAGTCCTTGTTCTTTTCTTTTTAATATTTCGGGATGATCATCGGTCACAATGTATTGATGTTCAACAGGTATAACTGGAATGTCAAGTCCGACCATCTTTCCAGTCTGTCTTGCAAAATTACCACTACATGACACTACATGCTCACATTCAATAGATCCTTTATCAGTTTCTACAATCCATAAATCATCTTTATTTTTTTTAATTCCTATTACAGAAGTGTTTCTATAAATTTCCGCACCTTTATCTCTTGCTCCTTTTGCAAGAGCTTGAGTTAGATCGGCTGGTTGAATATATCCATCTTCGGGATGTTGAATTGCACCTATTAATCCATCTGTGTTACAAAGTGGCCAAATTTCTTTTACTTGTTCAGGAGTTAAAAATTTAACATCTACACCAATTGTTTTAGCGACTCCTGAATATTGATAATACTCATCCATTCTATCTTGAGTAGTTGCTAAGCGAATATTTGAAACCACACTAAACCCAACTTTTTGTCCTGTTTCTTCTTCTAGAGTTTTGTAAAGTTTGACTGCGTATTTATGTAATTGACCTACTGAATAACTCATATTGAATAATGGAAGTAAACCTGCAGCATGCCATGTTGATCCTGAAGTTAATTCCTTTCTTTCAACAAGAACTACATCTGACCAACCCTTTTTTGCTAAATGATAGAGAGTGCTAACACCTACAGCACCTCCACCGATGACAACTACTTTTGACTTTGATTTCATTATTACTATTTAATACTGTACTTCATTAATCATATTAAATAAGGTGGGTCAATCATGAGATACTTCAAAGAAATAATTTTGGTGGTTATAATGAGTGCGTTTATTTGTCTTCCTGTTAGGGCTGAAATGACTCTTAAAGAATTATTTTTTGATGAGTCTAAGCCTTTTCATTTAAAAATATTAGATGTAATTCCTGAAGAAGGAATTGTTCAAATTGGTGATGAAAATGCGAAAAATACTATTATTGAATTCATGGATTATTTTTGCGGATACTGTAAAAAAGTCCATCCTGAATTGCTTCAAATTGCAAACGAAAGAGAGGATACAAGGATAGTTTTCCTGCAACATCCAATTTTAAGTGAGTCATCTAAATTACTAGCAAATATGGTAGTAGCTGCCAATATGCAGAACAAGGGTATGGATTTTCATAATGCGTTATTTGAAGTTGAGGGAAATTTAAATAATGCAAAACTAAAACAAATAATTGAAAACCTTGAGTTGAATGATGCTAAATTAAATATCGATATGACAAAAGATGAAGTTAATAACGTTGTTAGACTTAGTTCTTTTTTAGCTAATGGATCAGGTGCTCGAGGTACTCCTACTTTTTTTGTTAATGAAGAACTTGTTGTTGGTTATATCTCAATTGATAGAATAAAAGCTTTATTAAAATAAAGAAGCTCTATTAATTAAATAGAGCTTCTTAAAATATTTTATTTATCTACTACTTCTCTAGTATTAGCGTTGTGTGATTCAGTAAAAGGAATTGGCACAACTTCTGCATCTACTGGCACACCAGGTGTATCTGCATATTGATCAGGTAGATGAACCTTGAATTTACTACCAAAATTTCCAATAGGAAAACCATTTTTATTTAGAGTTCCATCAAATGGTACATAGCCCATAGCAATGTTCCTTCCTTGTTCAGGATGATACCAAGGAGATGTTATGAATCCACAAGGTTCGTTGCCGTCTTCTGAAATAAGCCAAAAATCAGGAGCATATTCTTCGATAGGTTTTCCTCCTAAGCTTAATCCAACTAACTGAAGCTTGTATGGTTTTTTTCCATCTTTTAAATCTGCCTTCATCTTTTCAAGAACAGCCTTACCAACATAATCAGAAGTTTTATTCCATTCACCTTTACCAGATAAAGATACTTGATAGCCTAAATTACATTGAAAAGGATTATGCTGATTATCCATGTCTTGACCCCAAGATAGAATTCCTGCTTGGATTCTTCGATGATGAGCCGGAGCTATAACCATAAGATTATGTTTTTTTCCTGCTTCTAAAACAGCATTCCACATATCATCGGCATACTTAGTAGACTCATATAAATAAATTTCAAATCCTGCCTCACCAGAGAAACCTGTTTGAGAAATTATACAATCTCTTCCACCTACTTTCGCAGCAGCAAGTCCATAGAATGGCATTTCATCAACTTTAACTTGATCACCTATTAAATCATTCATCAAAGCATGCGCTTTAGGGCCTTGAATTTGAACTGGGCTTACATCAATTTCATCGATATGAACATTAAATCTATTATCATGATTTACACCTTGCAAATACAAACCAATATCTGAGTCAGATAAAGAAAACCAAAACTCATCCTTTGAAATTCTTAGAAGAATAGGATCGTTTAAAACACCACCATATTGATTACAAAGAATTACGTATCTTCCTCTCATTGGAGATATTTTAGTAGCATCTCTAGTTATGACGTAATCAACAAATGCCTCAGCATCAGGACCTTTGACCTGAATTTGTCTTTCGACAGCAACATTCCACATAGTAACATGATTTTTAATTGCCTCATACTCAACCATTGCTCCACCATCTTCAGGCTTTACGTAACCTCTTGGATGATAAATTCTATTATAAACTGTTGCTCTCCAACATCCCGCCTCCATTGACAAATGCCAATAAGGTGATTTTCTCACTCTGGTTGAAATAAGCATTTGGACTGGTGTAGGACCACTTTGTCTTAAATTGTAGGGAACCTTTCTGTCCGATTGATCCACCGACGTAGAATGTTTAATCATTATAAACTCCTTAAATAAATATGCTATTTCTGTATTTAATCTTTAAATACTCTGCAATGATAAAATGTAGGTGATGTAAAAAAAATGGTGGACCTTAATTAGGTCAAAATTTCGTCTTAGTTTTGACAGCAAATTTTGATAATTGTACTATATGAAATTTAAATTATTACTACCTATTATCTCTTTACTAATTTTTTTAGGCGGTTGTTCAGCAAGTTATAAAGAACTCTCTAAAATGGAAAATAAAGAACCAAAAAACTTTCAAGAACACTTACTATCCGAATACAAAAAAAGAGCTAGTTTCGAGGCAGAAGAAATGCACGATTGGAATTCAGCAAAATTATATTCTGAAAAAGCTCTCAAGAGTTTAGAAACTGATGAAATATATCCAGAAGAAATTTCATATTGGAAAATTCCAGAAGAAAATATTAATGAAATAATAATTGCATATGAAAACCTTATGACAATTTATAAAGATGCTAAAAATATTGATCCTATTAATTTGGCAAGAGCTATTTCGTCATTAGATTGCTGGTCAGAGCAACAGGAGGAAAATTGGCAAACATGGGATATTAATAGTTGCAAGAATGATTTCTTAAAAGCCATGCATAATATTTATGGAAAAATATCTACTCAGGAAAATAAGCAGGAAACTTCAGATAACAAAGATAATATTTTAGAAAATGAAACAAAAGATGAAGTAACAATTGTAACTAAAAATGAAAATAAAGAATTAATGCAAATAATTTATTTTGATTTTGATCAATTCAATTTATCTGAAGTTAGTAAAGATAAAATAAAAAAATTTTTAAATAATTATGGAAATGATATTAATGAATATCTTGTCGTTGGACATACTGATACTAAAGGAACAAACAAATATAATTTATCATTATCAGTGAAAAGAGCAGAGGTTGTAAAAGAAATTTTAATTAATTATGGAATTAATCAGAGTAGTATTAAAATTTTAGGCAAAGGTGAGGAATCTTTAGCTGTAGATACTCCAGATGACACCAAACAGCCCGCAAATAGAAGAGTGGAAATAAAAAAAACAAATTAACTTTTGTTTATAAATATTTTGGTATATTGAGCTTACTTCAATGTATTCCAAAACTACAAAAAAAATAAATATTACTGTTAAACCTTATTATCTTGAAGACCAATCTGAGCCTGAAGATCAGCATTATGTATGGGCTTATAAAGTAATAATTGATAACCAAGGTAATGAAAAAGTACAGCTTGTAAACAGGCATTGGAAAATTATTGATGCTAATGGTACTCTTCAAGAAGTACGAGGTAAAGGTGTTGTAGGCGAGCAACCTATATTAAATCCAGGTGAAAAGTTTGAGTATACTAGTGGTACACCTTTAACTACTTCTTCAGGTTTCATGGAAGGAAGTTATGAGATGCAAGGCGATGATGGAAATTCTTTTGATGTTCAAATACCTCAGTTTTCATTAGATACACCATTTGAAAATAATAAATTAAATTAATTCACAAATACAATGAGAGACTTTAGGTCGATATTAAATATAATTGGAATACTGATATGTATTGAAGCAGTAGCAATGCTGATTCCAATGTTCTTTGATCTTTATTATGATAATTATGATTGGTTACAATTTTTTTACTCAAGCTTAATCACATTTTTTATTGGTATAATTTTATATTTTTCGTTTAGAAAAAAAAATATTAAGCTTGGAATTAGGCAGGCATTTTTGTTAACAATTTTATCTTGGTTAGTAATATCTCTTTTTGGTGCAATTCCATTTGTGTATTCATCATCTTCCCTCTCATATACAGATGCTTTTTTTGAATCAGTAAGTGGAATTACTACGACTGGTGCAACTGTTATTAATAATTTAGAAAACTTATCAGAGGGTATATTAATTTGGAGATCTCTTCTTCAATGGTTTGGAGGAATAGGTATAATTGTTCTTGCAATGGCAATTTTGCCAACTTTACAAATTGGTGGAATGCAGCTGCTACACATGGAACATGATGATCCTTATGAAAAAACAATTCCTAAAGTTAATCGATTTGTAATTGAATTATTTCTACTTTACGTATCATTGTCAATTATTTGTGCCTTTTTGTATTTTGTAAATGGAATGCAAGGTTTTGATTCAATTATTCATGCAATGACTACTATCTCAACTGGTGGATTTTCTAATTATGATGAATCATTTTCATATTTTAATTCATTTAAAATTGAAAGTATAAGTATTATTTTTATGCTGGTAGGAAGTTTACCATTTGTCTTGTATTTGCAATTTTTACATAATCAAAAAAAATTTATTTTTAAAGATGATCAAATAAAATTATTCTTTCTAATTTTATTTATAATTATTCTGTTAACGACAATTTGGCTAATTACTAATCAATCTATAGATGCAATTTCTGCTTTTAGAATTGCTTTATTTAATATTACATCAATTTTAACTGGCACCGGCTATACTAGTAGTAACTTTTCTAATTGGGGCAGTTTTGGCATTGTAATAATGATGATAATGATGTTTATTGGTGGGTGTGCAGGATCAACCACAGGAGGAATTAAAATATTTAGATTGCAAATACTTTTTAGAGGAGCAATTACTCAAATAAGGAAACTGACTCAACCTCATGCAGTATTGATGATGAGATTTAATGGGAAATCAGTTAATGAAAACACTTATAACTCCATTATGGGCTTTTTCTTTATGTATATATTTTTATTTATTTTATCAGCAGTAAGTTTAAGCTTATTCAATTTAGATTTTTTAACTGCCTTTTCAGCAGCTGCTTCTGCAATTTCAAATGTTGGCCCTGGTTTAGGTGAAATGATAGGACCTAGTGGAAATTATTTTTTATTAGACAATGGAGCTAAATGGATATTGTCTCTAACAATGCTTATTGGAAGACTAGAAATTTTTACAGTACTAGTTTTATTATCTATTAATTTTTGGAGAGCTTAAATACTTAGATAATCTCCCATATAAATAGATAATTGGTTTTTTGTTTCGTTAATATAATCTTTCATTGTTGTTAATAATAATTCATTAATAATTATTTCAACTTCATTTAATGAAATATATTTTTGAGATGTTGTAGATCTAGAAGTTTGAACAGTGGTATTTGCCTTTAAAAAACCACTGTCATCGTAGAGTTCATATTCAACTAAAAAAAATAATTCATATTTATATATAGTTTTTTCTTCATATTTTTTTGCATCAACATTATCAATTTCATTTTTTGTAATAGATGCATCTAAAATATTGATAACTAATTTATTTTCATTTCCAATTTTTAATATGTTTTTGTTATGCCATTCCACAATTACATCAATCGGTGATTTTTGGATTTGTTCTTCAATATTATTTTGAGAAAAAACAGAATTATATTTTTTATTAATTTCAATATTTTTTGAATAAATTGAAATAGTATCAAGATTTGAAGTATCAATTTCAATTGGTCTTAATATTTCAACTGGTTGACATGATAGCACCAAAAATAAAATTAAGGTAAAACTACTTTTTAAGTACATAAATTAATATAGCTTGTTGAACGAACATTCTATTTTTTGCTTGCATTAATACAACAGAATTTTTTCCATCAAGAACTTCTGATGTCACTTCCTGTCCTCTTTTTGCAGGTAAACAGTGCATAAATATTACATTATTTTTAGCATTGCTAATAATTTTTTTATCTACGCTATAATTTTTGAAATATTTTTTTTTATTTTTATTTTTTTCACCCATAGAAACCCAAACATCAGTCATTATACAATTTGAATATTTTGTACCTAATATAGGATCAAAAAAATGGTTTAAATTTTTATTTTTGTATTGCTGAAACTCTTTTTTATAATTTTTAAAAATTTCTTTTGGAATGATTAAATTTAGTTTGAAATTATAAATATTTTGCAGATGAATAAGAGAGCGTAAGACATTATTATAATCACCTATCCAAGCAATATTAGCATTTTTTATACTTTTAAGATGCTCTTGTAGAGTTAAAAAATCACCAAGTATTTGGCATGGATGACTATATTCAGTTAAACCATTTATAATCGGCAAAATATTTTCTTTGCTTAAATTTACTATTTGTTTGTGATTATTATTTCTTATCATTATGCAATCAATATATTGACTTAATACATTAAGAACATCTTCGGCTTTTTCTCTTTTATTATCAAAGCCAATATCTTTACTTTGCAATTCTAAAACAGAACCTCCTAATTTTTGCATTCCAACATTAAAGCTTAATCTGGTTCTTAGTGATTGTTTTTCAAAAATTAAACCGAGAGTATTATCTTTGCAAGATGAAGAATATTTTTTTGGGTTTTTTTTAATTTTTTTAGCAAGAGAAATTATTTCATCAATTTCTTTTTTTTTAAAACTATTAATATCAATAAAATGCTTCATCTTGATAGTTCTTTTAAACTTTTTTTAATTATTGTTAATGATTTATCAATCTCTTTATAAGATACAATAAGTGGTGGAGCTAATCTTACTGTATTATCTGCTGCAGGCACATTTAGTAATTTATTTTTTTTAAGTTGTTCAGAAAAATCTATATTACTAATATTTGTTTTAATTCCCAATAAAAGTCCTGCACCTCTAACCTCTGAAATAATATTTGATGAATTCTCTAATTTTTTTAAATTTTTCCAAAAATATCTTGCTATTTTATCAACTTTTGTAAGAAATGTTTTATTAGAGATAATTTTTAAGACTTCTAAACCTACACTCATAGCTAAAGGATTACCACCATAAGTTGATCCATGACTACCTTTAGTCATTGCAACACATGCTTTGTTTGTTGACATACAAGCACCAAGTGGAAAACCCGATCCAATACCTTTTGCTACAGACATAATATCAGGTTTTATTTTTGCCCATTCATGTGAAAATAATTTACCTGATCTTCCAAATCCACACTGAACCTCATCGAAAAAAAGTAAGATTTTCTTTTCGTTACAGATTTTTCTTAGTAATTTTAAAAAACTTAGATTGGCAGGGCGAATACCTCCTTCTCCTTGAATTGGTTCAATAATAATACCAGCTGTTTTTTTGTTTATTGCCGATATTAATTTTTTTTCATTATTAAACTCGATTTGTTTAAACCCTTTAAGCATAGGGCCAAAACCATTAGAGTATTTTTTATTTTTTTGTGCAGAAAGTGCTCCATAAGTTCTTCCATGAAAAGCGCCATCAAAAGTAATAATCTCTGTTTTGTTAGTCTTGTAATATGAATGATATCCTCTTATTATTTTAATTCCACATTCAATAGATTCAGCTCCTGAATTAGTAAAAAAGACTTTGTCTGCAAAAGAATTTTTACAAAGTAATTTTGCAAATTGTTCCTGTTTTTTAATTTTATATAAGTTTGAAACATGCCAGAGTTGTTTCGATTGCTTATTAAGCGCATCTATAAGCTTAGGATGACAATGCCCAAGAGAATTTACTGCTATTCCACTTGCAAAATCTAAATATTTTGTATTTTGACTAGAGTATAAATAACATCCTTTGCCTTTTGCAAATTCAAGAGATTTGTTCCCATAAGTTGGCATCACGTTTGATAAAAGTTTACTAACCATATTTAAAATTTAATTTTATATCCTTTGCGAAACATAAAATAGCATAATAAAATTAATATAATATTAATAATTATTAAGAAGATTGATCCTTGGATTAATGAGCTATCAGAAATACCCGTAAAAGCATATCTGAAACCATCAATATTATAGAAGAATGGATTGAATGAGGAAACTGTCTGCCAAAACTCTGGAAGTCTCGAAATTGAATAAAATGTTCCAGACAAAAAAGTAAGAGGTAAAACTATAAAATTAGTTATACCTTGTTGTTGATCCCATTTATCTGCCCATATACCAACAATTGTTCCTAAAGTTCCCATCATTGTACACCCCATTAATGTAAAAAATAGTAAAGCAGTGTAAGAGTGAACGGTTAAAGGAACAAATATCATAACCCCCAAAGTAGTAACTATACCACAAACAATACCTCTAAAAACAGATCCAATAATAAAACCAAATGCCAGTTCAACATTATTTAATGGAGCCATTAATATGTCTACAATATTTCCTTGAAATTTTGATTGACCAATACTTGATGCAGAATTAGCGAAAGCGTTTTGCAACATAGTCATCATTATTAGACCGGGTGCAATAAAATAAGGCAGATCAATACCATTTATTGAATTTACCGATCTACCTAGAGCTAAACTAAAAACAGCTAAAAATAATAAAGAGCTAATAGCTGGTCCAATCACAGTTTGTATCCCAACTTTTAAGAACCTAAAGACCTCTTTTTTTACTAATGTAAGAAAACAAAGATAATTATAGTAAATCATATTAGGAGTTTTCTTTTAATATATTTAAATTATTTGTATATTAATTTAGTGGACGAAAAAAAACTCTTAAAATACGCCATTGATTACTTAAGCAAGTACGATTCCTCAAAGAATAATCTAGTTAGTGTACTTAAAAGAAAAATTTTAAGATTAAATGTAAAAAATTTTGAGAAAAAAAAACTCATTGATACTATTGAAAGTATAATTTTAAAATTAGAAAAAAATAAATTTATTGATGATGGTAGATATAGCTCAACAAAAATTTTTTCTTTATCAAATTCTGGAAGATCTAAGAATTTTATTTTCAATTACTTGATTAAAAAAGGAGTGAGTAAATCTCAAATTCAAAATAATTTAAACTTAATGAAGCAAGATAATGATAATTGGGAATTAGAATCAGCAAAAATATTTGCTAAAAAAAAGAAATTGTTAGAAAAAAATGAAAGTTATGAAAAAAAATTAGCAAAAATGGCAAGAGCTGGTTTTAGCTATGACATATGCAAGAAAATATTAGGTTAGCTATCTTTTATATGAATCTTACCTTCTAATAGTCTTGCAATTTGTTTGGTTGTTTCAAATCTTTCAAATGAAATTCTGATGATTGCAGTTAAAGGTGCTGCTAGAAGAACTCCAATAAAGCCCCAAATCATTCCCCAGAAAATTAAGGATAAAATAATTGTAATTGGATGTAATCCAAAACTTTCTCCAAATATTTTAGGTTCTACAAAATTTCCTACTATTTGATGAATAATCGTAGGTAAAATTATAATTAATACAACTAGTGTTGGATCGTTGTATTGAAGGAAAGCAATTGGTAATGGAAGTAAAACAGCAATTACAGAACCAATGACTGGAATAAAATTTAAAATAAATGTTAAGCTTCCAAAAATGAAGGCTAATTCAAGACCTAAAAACCAATAAATTAATCCTGCTGCAATGCCTGTAAAAGCTGATGTTAAAAATTTCGTAAATATATATTTTTTTACTAATCTAATGATATCATTCCATTCATCTGAAGTATTTTTAGGAGGGGTTCCTAGCAATAAAAATAATGTTATAATTACAACTAAAAGAAACTTTGAAATAAAATTTGCACTATTACTTAATATAGTTGCAGCCCAATTAGTAATGGGTAACTCTGCAATTGTATTTCTAATTGTTTCTCTATCAATATCAATTTCAAATTGTTGCAGTTGTATTATGGCTGCCTCAATTAAAATGATTACTTTTTGATTATAGTCATCTGCAGACTCCAAGAATGTTGCTACAGAAGAAACAATAAAAGGAACTATAATTGAGAATAAAAGTACAATTAAACAAATACTTATAAAAACTGCAATAAATCTGTGTACACGAAGATTTATAGTCTGGAAATCAATTATTGGATCAATTAATATCCTTAAAAGAAGTGCTAAAACAAATGGGACCATTATTGGTTGAGAAAAATTTAGTATAAACGCAACAGCGATACTAGCTAATATAAAAAGAGAACCAGAAATTACACGATTACTTTCGTTCATTAATTTTTTCTAGATTGAGGATTAAAAATCTCAGTTTTTACATCAGATAATTTTTCAACATAAAGTGATTGGCTTGGAAACGCAAAACCAGCCTGATTATTTTCAACAATTTCAATTATTTTCACAGCAAGATTTTCTTTAATTTTCAAAAATTCAGCCCATTCATTAGTAACCGTAAATGTTTGTACTAACATATCAATAGAGCTATCAGAAAAACTATCTATTCGAACATAGAAACTTGCATTTTGATTTTTTGCAAAGTTATCATCTTTCTCAATTAATATATTTATTTCATCTCTAATTTTTTTTAATTGATCAATTGTTGTTCTATACTCTAATCCAATTAACCATCTTATACGTCTATGATGTCTTCTTGTATAATTAGTTACGGACTGCTCAGCAAATTTATAATTTGGCACCATTACTGGTGTTGAATCAAATCTTCTAACAAGTGTGGATCTAAATCCAATTTGTTCAACAACCCCTTCAACTTCTCCAGAAACTAATATTACATCCCCTACAGTAAATCTTTTTTCCATTAATATCATGATACCACTAATTAAATTTTTAAATAAATCTTGAGCACCAAGTGCTACCGCTACACCAAATAATCCTAATCCTGCAATTACTGGCCCTACTCTTATGCCCCACAACTCTAATATTGCGACAGTACCAAGAACAATAACAAGAATTTTTAAACCTTTAAGAGTCCAATCAACTAATGGCTTTGAAATTTTTGACTCAAAGTTTTTTATTACAAATGAAAAAGGTATAATCAATTGATGTAGTAACCAGAATATAAAAATTGTAATTAATGATCTGTTTAGTAAATCTAAAAAATTTTGATTGTTTTCAGAAACATCCAAATATGAAGAGGCTATAAAAAAACCTAAAACAACAGGGAGAAATTTTAATGGTCCATCAAGTACTTCAATAACAGCATCATCAATTTGATTGGATGTTCTAGAAACAATTCTTGATAATCGATTAAGAATAAATCTGGCAATAAGTCTTCTAAGTAAATAAAAAAGCAAGAAAATTACAAGACTTACTATGATATCAGTAGCATTTATGCCAAAAACACCATTATTCCAAACATCTAAAAAAAGATCGGTAAAGCTATTGAATGATTCCATAAGCAATATATCTAATACTCACTAACATGAAAATTAAATTTTTACTTGTTTTTTTGATTATGCTTAACTTAAAGAATACTGTATTAGCCAATGAAACAGTGAATTTATACGATTTCTCATTTGAAGATATAGACGGCAATCAAGTAAATTTAGAGAAGTTTGTAGGTAAGCCAATTTTAATAGTAAATACTGCTTCAAGATGTGGTTTCACTCCACAGTATGAAGATCTTCAAAATTTATTTCTTAACTACAGAAAAAGTGACTTAACAATAATAGCTACTACCAGCAATTCCTTCAATCAAGAATATTCAGATACCGAAGATATTAAAAAAATATGTTTAGTTAACTACGGTGTAGGTTTTGTTACTTCATCACCAATGGACGTTAAGGGAAGTAGTGCCCATCCAATTTATGCTTGGATTGATGAAGAGTATAACGAAAAACCAAAGTGGAATTTTTATAAATTTCTTTTTGATAGAAATGGAAAACTCGTAAAAACTTGGTCTTCTATGACAAAACCAGATAGTACCAAAATTACAAATTTAATAGATCGATTAATTTAAAAAAAAAGGGCAAATAAATTTGCCCTCTTCTCATAATTATTTTCATAAAAGGTTACATCATGCCGCCCATGCCGCCCATGCCACCCATGCCGCCCATGCCGCCTCCCATGTCAGGCATAGCAGGTGCCGCAGATTTATCTTCAGGTGCATCAGCTACCATAGCTTCAGTTGTAATTAATAAACCAGCTACAGATGCTGCATCTTGTAGTGCAGTTCTAACAACTTTAGTTGGATCAATTATACCCGCATTTACCATGTTGGTGTATTTGTCCATTTGAGCATCATAACCAATATTATGATCTTTGCTTTCACGAATTTTACCCGCTACTACTGCTCCATCAACTCCAGCATTTTCTGCAATTTGTCTCATTGGATTAAAGAGCGCTCTTCTTACTATATCAACGCCAATCTTTTGATCATCATTAGCAGTTTTAACTGATTTCAATGAATTTGTAGCATATGCAAGAGCTGAACCACCGCCAGGTACAATACCTTCTTCAACGGCTGCTCTTGTTGCATGCATTGCATCTTCGACTCTGTCTTTTTTCTCTTTAACTTCAACTTCTGTAGCACCACCAACTCTGATAACTGCTACACCACCTGCTAATTTTGCAAGCCTTTCCTGAAGTTTTTCTCTATCATAGTCAGAAGTTGTTTCTTCAATTTGTGCTCTGATTTGATTACATCTACCTTCAATGTCTTTCTTTTTACCAGCACCTTGAACGATAGTGGTATTTTCTTTATCAACAACTACTCGTTTAGCGGTACCTAGCATTTCAAGATTAACATTTTCTAACTTTATACCAAGATCTTCACTTATTACTTGACCACCAGTTAAAATTGCAATGTCCTCTAACATAGCTTTTCTTCTATCTCCAAAACCTGGAGCTTTAACTGCAGCAATTTTTAAGCCACCTCTTAGTTTGTTTACAACTAAAGTAGCTAAAGCTTCACCTTCAATATCTTCAGCAATAATTAATAGTGGCTTTGTAGATTGAACAATTGATTCAAGTAAAGGTAACATAGGTTGTAAACTTGATAGTTTTTTCTCATGAAGTAAAACATAGCAATCACCAAGTTCAGTGATCATTTTTTCTGCATTAGTTACAAAATATGGTGAAAGATAACCTCTGTCAAACATCATACCTTCAACAACATCAAGTTCAGTATCTAAACTCTTTGCTTCCTCTACGGTAATAACACCTTCTTTACCAACTTTTTGCATCGCACTTGAAATCATTTTACCAACTTCAGCATCACCATTTGAAGCAATAGTACCTACTTGCGCAACTTCCTTATCAGTTTTAATTACTTTAGATTTTTTTCTAATTTCGTTAACTACGGCTTCTACAGCTAAATCAACACCTCTTTTAAGATCCATAGGGTTCATTCCAGCTGCAACAGCTTTCATTCCTTCAGTTGCAATTGCTTGTGTTAATACGGTTGCAGTAGTGGTTCCATCTCCAGCAATATCATTAGTCTTACTGGCAACGTCTCTAACCATTTGAGCGCCCATATTTTCAAATTTATCTTTTAATTCTATTTCTTTAGCAACACTTACACCATCCTTGGTAATTCTAGGTGCTCCAAAAGATTTATCCATAACTACATTTCTACCTTTAGGTCCTAATGTAACTTTTACTGCATCAGCTAGCTTGTTAACACCTGTTAACATTTTTGATCTAGCATCAGATCCAAAAAATATATTTTTTGCAGACATTTTTTTATCCTCTCTTAATTTCTATTTTTTTTTCTTACCTGAAGTTATAATTCCCATGATGTCAGACTCCTTCATTATTAGAAAGTCATCACCATTCATTTTTACTTCAGTACCAGACCATTTTCCAAAAAGTATTTTATCTCCTTTTTTGACGTCCAAAGGTACTAGTTTTCCTGTTTCATCTCTTGCTCCAGAACCAACTTCTAAAACTTCACCTTCCATCGGTTTTTCTTGAGCAGTGTCAGGGATAATTATTCCCCCTGCTGTTTTTTGATCAGAGTCTACTCTTTTAACTAAGACTCTATCATGTAAAGGTCTAAAATTCATATTTCCTCTTTTGTTAACTAATTGAAATTAATACATTTTTTTATTAGCACTCTCATTATGAGAGTGCTAGTTATTTAAGCATTATTAAAGTCTATTCAAGAACAAACCAAAAAAAAATATAAATTTATTAAAGTTATGATATTTCTTGAAAATGGTCTTTTTTACAGTTTTTTTTCGAACTTTTGGATTTCTTACTGCTCTATTAGCTTTTTTTATGATTATCAGCTTATTACTAAATCTAACAAATAATTTGCAAAAGTCTGAGTTTACAATGACTGAGGGTGATCAAAACTCAGAAAATATCATTGGTGTAATAAATTTAAATGGTCCAATTTTTAATAATTCCAGCAATGTATTAGAAAATAATTTTTATGATTACATTGATCCTGAACACATCAGTTTGTATTTAGAAGAATTAAAAAAAATAAATATTAAAATTTTACTCATAAAGATCAATTCACCTGGAGGTACAGTAACTGCTACATCTCAATTAGAAAATATTTTTAAAAATTTTAAAAAAGAATCAAAAGTAAAAATATATTTTTTTACAAATGAAATTTTAGCATCTGGAGGATATTGGATTGCTACTACTGCTGATGAAATATTTGCATCTTATGGCTCAACTATAGGAAGTATTGGGGTTGGTGGACCAAGCTGGTATTATTACAATACACCGTTAAGTGTATCCTCAGGTTTACTTGGACAAACGATAGAAACTGAAAAAGGTATTGAAGTTTTCAATCAAAATGCAGGTCAAAGCAAAGATTTATTTAATCCTTTTAGAAAACCTAAAGAAGAAGAGATTTTGCATTTACAGAAAATTGTGGATGAAATATATGAAGACTTTATAACAAAAGTTTCTAAAAATCGTAATATTGAGATTAAAACTATAAGAAATAATATTGGCGCATTAATTTATAGTAGTAAACAAGCAAAAGAAAAATTTTTAATTGATGATATTATTACTTACAGCTCATTAATTAAATATATAATCAAAAAAAATAATTATGATGATTATAAAATTTATGAAAATATTACTAAAAAGAGTTTATTAGGAAATTTTTTAGCAAGTTATAAAAATTACAATGATGCTAAATTTAATATTTGTAAAAGATTTGAAATGAGTATTAATGTAATAACTCCGCTATTTCTAAAAGAATGTTAATTAAACAATTGCTTTCAAATCTTTAATTTTAACAAGTAAGTTTTTATAATAATTACTTTGGTCTAGTACATTTGGATGTATATATTTTTTTGCTAACTCAGAATGAATTTCGACGTCAACCGTATCAGATGTAATTTTGTAATGTTTGAGTTTATTAATGGAAGATAAATTTACATATCTATCATTAAATATTTTTTCGTTTTCTCTAAAAGATGGAGTAATTTCAAAAATTTCTGTTCCTGGTTTACAAAATGTTATGTTTGCTAAATTAGATCCGTGAGGAGCTACAATTTTATCAGCATTTGAAAAAATTTCTATTTGCTCGTTTATTTCATATAATTGTGGATTAATAACCTTGTAACCTTTTTCTCTTAGCAAAGTGACTACATCACTTTCATTAATTAGTTTCCTGTAATTTGAGTCCTGTCTAGTTACATAAATTTTTTTGCTACTATCTAATTTAATTTTTGGATTCAAAAATTCTTTTAAAATTTTGATGGAGTCATTTAGATTTATAAATTGTGGGAATTCTGATTTATTAAAAAAGTAAAAATCATCATCTAAGAAAACGAAATTAAATTCTACATTGAGAGCTTTCAATATACCTTCTATAAATTTTCTGTACTTATTTGAGGAATTTCTATGAATAGCGATCTTTATATTTTTTTTGTTATTAAAAAAAATTCTCGGAAGAAATTCTAATAAATTTGAATAATAATTATTTCCTGCATTTGATCCAAGGACAAATATATTATCAAAGCTTTTTAATTTATTTTTATTATTAGAAAAGTTTTCAAAGAATTTTTGCTTATAAAAATGTTCTATATTACTGAATGTTCTCAAATACAAAGATGAAAATGTTTCATTATTTTTTGTAATGGGAAAATAATGGAATGAATCAGAAAAAAAATTACCTTGTAAAATATTACAATTAAGATTAAGTTTATTAAATTTAGCGTTAATAAATAGCTCGGATAAATACTTATTATCTTTAATTTTATCTAAATTTACGTCAATTATCATATTATATTGTCTAACTAATATATTTAAATTATTTTGTAAAAAATATTTTATTTATTTGGCGCGCCTGAGAAGAGTCGAACTCCTAACCTTATGATCCGTAGTCATACGCTCTATCCAATTGAGCTACAGGCGCTGATAATATTATACACTTTATATAAATCGTATGCTACTTTATAAAAATATAAACATGAAATTCAAAATAGTATTCATTTCAATGATAATTTTTTGCCAAGCAAGCAATGCTAATGTTGGTAAAGAAACTGGTCTAGAAATACCTAGATATGTATCTTTAAAATCTGATGATGCAAATATTCGAGTTGGTCCAAGTAAGAATTATCCTATAGAAATTAAATACGTAAAAAGAAATTATCCATTAAAGGTATTAGAAGAGTATGAAGAATGGAGAAAAGTAGAAGACTTTAATAACAATATTGGATGGATTCACAAAAGTTTAATATCCGGAATTAGGACAGGCATTGTTTTATCAAATGATAGTAAAAATATAAAATTATTTAATACTTTAGAAGGTAATGTTATCGGGGAAATAGGAATGGGGAATATTGTTTTTTTAGAAAAATGTAAAATTGATTGGTGTTTAGTTTCATCAGGGAATTTCAAAGGCTGGATGGATAAAAAATATATTTGGGGTGTTAAAGAAAAAGAAATAATTAAAATAAACATTTTCCAAAGATTAGAAGATTTATATTGGAAGAGTGTTAATTCTCTTAATAAAATTCAAAAAGGGATTTAAAATTGGCTGGAGCGGTAGCATTAGAACCTACGAATACCGACTTCAAAAGGCAATGAGACGACAATCAGAGTTATATATATGTTTGATAGCTTGGATTATTCTTTCTAAAATTTTTTAAAATGACCTTGTAATTTTAGCCAAAGTGCAGCCAAAATTTAATATTTTATTATTTGTGAAAATTTAATCTCATACCCATTGGAGGATCTGCTGTACCGTAAACACCAATACTTTTTGCTATTGATTTAATTTTCGCTTTACTTAAATAATTATCATCAGATGTGCAAAAGGATCCATAAACATAGGTCAAATAGTAACCTGGATAATTTGACTCTAACATTGTCGAAAGGGCCACACAACTTAACTCACTTCCATTTTTGTGTTTAAAATCTGCAGTGCTGTATATTACAGCATTGCTTGAATTACCTTTTGTGCCTTTATTTTTTTTACTTAAATTGTAAAACTTACCATCACCTTCATAAACATTACAAATACTATCAAAGTAAGGTAACTCTTTTTCGTAATTTAAAGGAGGGCATAATTCAAAAGCTTTTTCACTTCTGACTTGACTATTTCCTATTGCTAAATCAAAACCAACAGAGGTTGTATTAAAAACTCTAGCATAACTTAAGTCAGCACAAAGTTTAATATTTTCATCATCAACTAAATCAAATATTAATTGTTCAATTTCGATTGCTCCAATTCCTAAATTACCACCATTTTTAGAAAATGCTTTATAACCTTTTACGTTAGCATCATTTAATTTTTCATCATAAAAACTAAGCCTTAGAGTTGATGGATCAACCTCCACCACATCTTTAGGATCATCAATAATTAGTATCTCTGCTGTGTCACACTTGGCAAAAACTTGATTAACTATTAAAATTGATAAAATAAAAATAAATTTATTCATAATTAAATAAGCATTGATAACTTATTTTTTAATTATTTAAAAAGGAGTTTTCTCTCTAAGTGTCACTTATATGTTGCGAAAATTTAAAATTCATAAATGTTAACGGAAATATTGGCTGGGGCGGTAGGATTCGAACCTACGAATGCCGACTCCAAAAACCGGTGCCTTACCACTTGGCGACGCCCCAAATTATGATTACTCCTTAGTCTTTAGCACAAAATAAGTCAAATTCTTCAAGTGCGACAATACCATAAATAGCATTAAAAAGCATAAAAAGTGATCTTTATTATTTCAAGATTGATTCAAACAAGGGATTTACATTTTTAAAGCTAAACCTATTTAATTTTTATGCGAAAATTACTTACAATCATTTCATGCCTATTAATTTTTTCATCCATTACTCAGGTTAATGCGAATACAGAAAAAATGTATGAGAGACTTGTTAATGATTGGTCTATTATTTTTCCTGATGGGAATAGAAATGCAGCAGGACCAAGATTTTTTAAATATATTTTAGATCAAAACTTAGAATATGAAGAGTTTATGCAATTTAACAAGTTATACTGTGCTGTTTCAGGTTCACTGATTCCTCCAGATGCTCAACCAGATGAAATTTTTCTTACTAATTTAGAAAACGATGAGCAAATTTGTGGTCAATATTATAAGTGTTGTTGGCCTTGTCTATGTGATGTAATGAAATATTCAGAAACTAAAAAAATCAATATTGATTTTAAAGATCAATCAAAAGATATTTATACAATCGTTATTGATAATCCATGCAATAAAAATGATTTTCCCGAACTTGTTAATAGAGATTATTTTTGTGAAGGAAATGAATTAAATAAAGAATATACATACTCAGTAGATAACAAACTTGTTATTGGCGTATTGCATAATGCAAAAAAATGTGATGCTTACGATTTAGATTATATAAAAAATGACCAAATAACTGGACCCATGTGCGAAGCTAGAAATAGTATGCCTCTTAAAGAACTTAATTTTGGAATGGGTGATATTTTTATTAGATTGGCAAATTGAAAATACTTGAAATGCGTAAGTTAATTTTTATTTCTATCATATTGATATCTAATATGGCAAAGGCAGAATTTTTTTCTAATATTTCAGATATAATTGAAAATAATAACGATCGATTAAGTTATGGAGTTTCAGTAACTGACTTTAATAAAGATGGAACCTTTGAATTTATTGTTGCAGGTTTTGGTTACTCTAATTTAGCTCTTAGCTATAAAAATGGGAAAATAATTAACATAATTCAAGATCCTTTATTCGTTGATGAAGATAGGAATACTATTGGTGTATCTGCTTGTGATATTGATCAGGATGGTTTTGAAGAAATTTATTTCTTAAATACTGATACGTATAGTGGCGAAAAAAAATACTCTGATAGATTACTAGATAACAATAACAAAATATTCGATTATTTTGAGTTAGAAAAAAATTTAGAAAATTTAAATTTAACCGCAGGTAGATCAGTTGTTTGTGTAGATAGAAATGGATTAGGAAAGTACGGCATATATGTTGCTAATTATGGAGGTCCTACTAGATTTTATGAAATTGAAGAAAACGAAGTTGAAGATTTAGCTCCAATGCTTGGAATAGATCAAATAACTGGAGGTAGGGCGGTAATATCAGGACATATAGTTTCTGATAATATGGATATATTTGCAGCTAATGAAAGGGGTCCAAATTTTTTATATAAAAATATTAATGGTAATTTTAATGATATTGCGATTGAAAAAAATGTGCAAGATACTTTTCAAAATGGTCGCGGAACTACTTTAACTGATTTTTTGTATAGAGGTGAGCTTGATATTATAACAAGTAACTGGGAAGGTTATCATCGTATTTTTGTAAAACAAAAAGAATCATTTCTCGATATGTCCTCATTAGATTTTAGATCACCAAGTAGAATACGAACAGTTATATCGGCTGATTTTGATAATGATGGTTATGATGAAATTTTTTTAAATAATATCGGTCAGCCAAATAAACTCTTTCGTATTCTTGGTGAAGGAAACTTAGAAGAAATCAAATTAGACGAAGCACTTGAAGCAGAAGGTCTAGGAACTGGTGCTGCTGTTGCCGATATTGATGGAGATGGAATTTTAGAATTACTTATTTCTCATGGTGAATCTGGAGCTCAGCCGCTAAGTTTATTTAAAGCAAATGTGTTGAATACTAATTATCTTAGAATTAAACCTCTCAATACTTTTGGTGCTCCAGCTAGAGGTGCCACTGTTACCTTACATACGAATTTAAGAAATCATGCCAAGACTATTGATGCAGGTTCAGGATATTTATGTCAAATGGAACCAGTAGCACATTACGGTTTACGTGAAGGTGAAATCATTAAAAATATAACAATCAAATGGACCAATGGTACAATTGATAAATATGAAATCAATGATATAAATAATACATTCGAATTTAAACAAGGAATATAAATTAAATGTCTGTTGCTGAAACATTAAAAAAACCAGCTCCAAGTTTTCATTGGAAATGTAAACATACATGGAGAAGAAGTGCTAAAAATACTGCTTGGTGTTTGCTAGGATGTAGTATTGGCGATTTTGGAACCATACTCTATTTTCAATTAACTGGCATTCCTTGGCCTACTCTTTATATTATGATTCTAGCAATCATTAATGGTATTATTACTAGCATCATTTTAGAGACTGTCGTTTTATCAAGACAAATGATTATCATCAAAGCTTTTAAAACAGCCATAGGAATGAGTTTAATTTCAATGGTGTCTATGGAAATAGCCATGAATGCAGTTGACTGGATCATTATGGGTGGCGCTAAACTTGTATGGTGGGTAATACCTATAATGCTTCTTGCAGGCTTTCTAACGCCGTGGCCATATAATTATTACAGATTAAAAAAATATAATATTGCCTGCCATTAATTAAATTAATTCACAAACGAATATTGAAATTAGTTTAAACAAACATATCTGATTTTGATGATTAGAATATTACTTACATTATTATTTATTAGTTCTGGTGTATTTGCTGCTGCAAGTTCAGACGACAGTAGCTCAAGTATATCTGCAGGTGAACAAGTTAATAAACTTTACGATAAAGCGTATGAATTAGTTTATTACAAGAAATTTGATAAATCGATCAAATTGCTTGAAAAAATGGCTAAGCGTAAAGATCTTGGTGATAAAAAAGCTGATGTGTATAATTTACTTGGATTTAGTTATAGAAAACATAGTGAGCCAAATTTAGACAAAGCTTTCGATGCATATCAAATTGCATTAGAGGCAAACCCTGAACATTTAGGGGTACACGAATATCTGGGTGAGCTTTACATAACCCTTGGAAAGATGAATAAAGCAAATGAAATGTTGTTAAAGTTAGAAACTTTAGCTGGAACTAATTCTATGGAATATAGAAAATTAAAATCAGCAATTGATAATTCATAACTATTACAATTGCTCTTTATGAAGAGCAATTTAACCTATGATAATTTATACCCTTAATTTTTTATTAGCAGTCTTAATAGGATCTATGACTTTCTTTATGGCTGTTGTCTCACCCTCAGTATTTGCCACTTTAAGTACCAATTCTAGTAGTAAATTGTTAAGAACAATTTTTCCTCGAATGTTTTTATTTGGATTTATAATAGCCATTTTATCTTTAGTCCTTTGTTATATTTCAGGTAATATTTTAAATTCTATTTTATTAATAATAGTGACTATGAGTTTTATTATTAATCGAAATTATTTAACACCTAAAATTAATGATTTTAGAGATAAAGAATTAGAAGGTGATAAAAAAGCATCTTCAAGTTTTAAATATATGCATTTGCTTTCAGTTTTATTATTTGTATTGAATTTTGTTATTTTAATTGGGATCGTGATTAATAATTACTTTAATTATAATTTATAAACTTTATCCTGTCCCACAGGATAAATATTCAAATTTTTCTTACCCAATACATCGCTTATTTCCTTAGAATTGATATCCAACCCACCTGTTAAAATTCCAAAACTTGGTAAAATGAATATTTTTTCATTATGCACAAAGGATGTTTTAAAAATAGTTTTCCCTCTGTGTACAATTTTTACTTTTGGATGATAGTGACCACAAATTTGAAATAAAGGTGTTTCGATAGGTATGTGTGTAAACAAAAATTTATCTATTTCATAATTTGTAAAATTTTTAAAACCTTCAATTTGTATATTTTTATCATGATTACCTTTGATCCATATGAAATCAGTATTTTCCATATATTGACTAATATTTTTATGATCTTGATCTTTTAAACTCAAAGTTGAAAAAATATCGTGTAACAAATCTCCAACTATAATTAAATTGCTTGGTTTAATCTCATCTAAACTAACAAAAAGTTCGTTTAATATTTCTTTGGTATCATATGGAGGTAAGAATTGCTTATTCTTTGCATAACTAATAGATTTTCCAATATGTAAATCTGATACAATCAGGGTATTTAGTCTTTTCCAATAAAGAGATTTATTTGGGTAAGCATAAAATTCTTCATCTCCAAAATTAATTAATTGATAGTACATTTGCCTCTTTTAATATTTCATTTTCTAAATCCTCTAAAATATATTCATCAGTTTCCTTTTTTGATAAATTTTCTCTATTTATTTCAAGAATAATCGGAACAGCCAATGGTGATATACTTGTTAGTTTCTTTAATATAATTTTTTTATCGATTTTTTTTAATATTTCTCTTAGTCTATTATAATCTATCATATTTTTTTTTGCGTCTTCATATGATGATTTTAGAAGAATGTGATCTGGTTCATTTTTTTTTAATACTGTATAAATTAGATCTGAACTAAATAAAACTTGCTTCCCAGTTTTTTCCATCCCTGGCAACCTTCTTTCTATTAAACAAGATATAATTGCATTATCTCTAAACAATCTTTTGACTATTGAAGTTTCTTCAAGATAATTATCTAAATGTTTATCTAACAATCCAATATTTAGGATCTTTTTTATTTCTTTTACTTCTTTTAAAGACCATAAAACAATAGCGTAATCATTTGCAACAAAACCTAGGGGTTTATAATTAAATTCCTTAAAGCCTCTAAGTAATAAAAATCCTAGTGTTTGATTGGCATGCCATCCTGCAAAAGTATAGATAACAGTATAAAAATTTTTTTTTCGAGGGAATTGCTCGACTAGATATTCATCTTTTTTTGGGATTTTAGATATATTTTTTTGTCTTTTTAACCATTCAGTAATTTGATCTGGATATAAATCCCGCATATTACTTTTTGCCAATAAAGTCCTAACTGAGTTAGCCAAATTTGTTGATAATGGCATTCTGCCGCCGGAATAAGATGGAATTTTAGAAATTAATGATTTACTTCTTTTAACTTGTACTAAATTATTTTTCATTGATTGAAATTCTAATACTTGACCAGCAAAGATAAATGAATCACCTTGAGAAAGATTTTGAATAAAAACTTCTTCTATGTTCCCTAGTGTTTTTGTTCCAAGTTTTATTCTTAGCATCGGATTTTCAATTATTGTTCCAACATTCATGCGGTATTTTCGTGTTTCTCTTCTATTTACTAGCTTATAAATATTTTTATTTTCTCTTAATTGGAAGATTCTCTTAAATTGATCATAATTTTTTAAAACATATCCGCCATCTTGTATGAGATTAATCAATTGTTTAAAATCATTAAGTTTTAATTTTTTGTATGGATATGCTTTGATGATTTCTTTGTAGAGATCACTGATATCAAATTGCCCCGAACAAGCAGTTGCAAAAATATGTTGAGCTACAACATCAAAACTTCCTTCTTTTAAATCTATTTTATCCAAGTTGTTATTTTTTATTTCTTCAATAGCAGCTTTTGCTTCGATAAATTCAAAACGATTAGTAGGTATTAAAATTGCTTTTGAAGGTGTATTTAAATTATGATTTGATCTTCCTACACGCTGTAATAATCTATTAATTCCTTTAGGTGCTCCAACTTGAATAATTTTTTCTACATCTCCATAATCTAATCCAAGTTCTAAAGAAGAGGTCGCAACAACACAGTCAACTAATCCTTTGCTAAGATTATTTTCTACTTTTAAACGTAAGTTTTTTTCTAATGAACCATGGTGAACAGCAATTTTTAATTTTTTCTTATTAATTAGCCATAAGTTTTTAAACATATATTCGGCTTGCGCTCTCGTATTAACAAAAATGATAGTTAATTTTGATTTCATTATTTCTTTATAGATTTCATTAATAGAATACGTAGCCATATGACCAGACCAAGGGATACGTTCTTTTGTTTCTAGAATTTTAATCTTAGGTAAAACTGAATTTTCATAAGAAATTATTTTTGGTTTTTTGCGGCAAAGCCATTTTTTTGCATCTTGTTTATTCTTAAGAGTTGCTGACAAACCTATTCGTTGTAAATTTGGAGAGAAAGTTTGTAGTCTTTCAATATTTAAACTCAGAAGATCAGCTCTCTTATTATCCAAAAAAGTGTGTATCTCATCAATAATTATATATTTTAGATTATGAAAAAATTCTTTCGCATTCTCATACGAATTTAATAATGCAAGTGACTCTGGAGTTGTAATAATGATATTAGGGGGATTTTGTTTTTGTTTTTGTTTTTTATATGGTGTTATGTCTCCTGTTCTTACTTGAAATGAAATATTTAAATCAAGCTCTTTAATAGGTTTCTCTAAATTTCTCACAATATCGTTTGCAAGAGATTTTAATGGAGAAATATAGAGAGTATGAAGACCTTTAAATTTTTTTAATTTTATTAAATCATCTATTGGATTAATAAACCCTGTTAATGTTTTGCCAGCACCAGTAGGAGCAAATACAACAACATCAGACCCAGTTCGAACATGATGAAACGTTTCAATTTGATGAGGAAACCAGGACCATTTTTTTTTCTTCATCCACTTATTTAGGGGGTGTAATAATAAGGGATTCGATTTATTTATATTCATATGGATTTCATTAACCATCAGCTATTTATCAAAGATATAAATGTACATATAGATCCAATATTGCCGAAAAAAACAGCAATTATTACACATGGTCACGCAGATCACGCCAGATTTGGACATGATCATGTTATTGCTACTAGGCAGACAATAGACATAATGAAAATTCGCTACGGAGATAAATGTGCAAAGAAATTTACTCCTCTTAGATACGGCCAAAAATACTCGATTAAAAACTTTAATTTTACATTATACCCTGCAGGACATATTTTAGGGAGTGCTCAAGTTTTAATTGAAAAAAATAATCATCGTTTAGTCATCACAGGTGATTATAAAGTAGGAAAAGACGAAACATGTAAAAATTTCAAACTGGTAAAATGTGATACTTTAATTACCGAAGCAACATTTGGATTACCCATATTTCAACATCCAGATCCCAAAGATGAAATTCAAAAACTCATACGATCTGTAAAGATAAATAAAAATAATTGTCATATTGTTGGTGCGTATGCGCTTGGCAAAGCGCAAAGAGTAATGAATCTTTTACGTCAGCAGAAATATAATGAGACAATTTATATTCATGGCTCTCTAGAAAAGTTATGCCAATATTATTCAAAAGAAAAAATTAATATTGGAAAGTTTGAAAAAGTTTCTTCAAAAGATAAAAGCTTTTATGAGGGTAAAATAATTATTGCCCCTCCTTCAGCATTAAAGGATCGTTGGTCTAGACGATTTCCTAATCCTATTATTTGCATGGCAAGTGGATGGATGACAGTTAAGCAAAGAGCAAAACAACAAGGTATTGAATTACCTTTAGTTATTAGTGATCATAGCGATTGGAATGAATTACTAGATACAATTAAAAAATCAAAAGCGAAAAATATTCTTATTACACATGGTCAGGAAGATGCATTAGTTTATTATTGTAAAAAACAAAATCTTGTTTCAAAGCCCCTTTCCATTCAAGGAAGAAGTGATGAAGAAATAGAATGAAAAAATTTTCTTCCTTACTTCACAATTTGATTTTAACACCAAGTCGAAATACTAAAATTAAATTACTTCAAGATTATTTTAAAATACTTGATATCAACCGTGCATATGCTCTTGCAATTTTATCTGATCAACTTTCATTTCAATTTATTAAAGCATCTAAACTCAGAGAACTTGTCTATGAACAAGTAGATCAACATTTATTTGATTACTCATATGACTATGTTGGGGATTTAGCAGAAACAA
Organism: uncultured Alphaproteobacteria bacterium; assembly: GCA_902602885.1. Classification (GTDB taxonomy): domain Bacteria; phylum Pseudomonadota; class Alphaproteobacteria; order HIMB59; genus CACPNW01. The sequence continues at coordinate 21,026 of CACKSM010000005.1, read as the reverse complement.
TATCATTAATTTGGCCAACAAATAAAGAGGGTAAATCACAAAATTTATCTACCTTAATAGAAAATATAAAAAAAATTAAAAAGTCTGAAATTAATAAAGAGTTTAGTAAAGTTTTGAGCGAACTATCTAATAACGAAAGATGGACTTTAATTAAAATTTGCACGGGTGGATTACGAATTGGCGTCTCAGAAAGATTAGTCAAAACGGCCTTAGCTGATCTGTATAATAAATCTATAAATGAGATTGAAGAAATTTGGCATGGTCTAGAATTTCCATATGAAAATTTATTTCAATGGTTAAAAAATGAAACATCAAAACCAAAAATAGATTTTAAAAAATTATTTCATCCTATGATGCTTGCTAATCCTATTGATGAGGAAAAAGATTTTAAAAGATTAGACGCGAATGAATTTCAAGCAGAATATAAATGGGATGGGATCAGAGTTCAGCTTATGGTTTCATCAAACAGTGTTTCACTATACTCAAGAACAGGTGATAATATATCATCTGCATTCCCAGAAATAATTGAAACTACTAAAGGTGATGCGGTTATTGACGGAGAATTACTTGTGGGTGGAAATTTTAAGCCCTCTGGTTTTAATGATCTACAACAAAGATTAAATAGAAAAAAAGCATCAAAAGATCTTCAAAAAAAGTTTCCTGTTTTCATACGAGCTTATGATATCCTTTTTTATAAAGAAAAAGATTTAAGAAAATTATCTCTCGTTGAAAGAAGAAAATATTTAGAAAAATTTCAAAAAGAAAATAAAACTAATCAAATTGATTTATCTACAATCATTAATTTTTCAACATGGGAAGAATTAACTAAATATAAAAATAATTTTTATGATGATTTAAATGAAGGTGTAATGATTAAACTTAAAGATAGTGAATATTTACCAGGAAGAAAAAGAGGGTATTGGTACAAATGGAAAAAAAATCCAAAACTTGTTGATGCTATTTTAATGTATGCTCAAAGAGGACATGGCAAAAGATCATCATATTATTCAGATTTTACGTTTGGTGTTTGGAAAGAAAATGAATTAGTTCCTATAGGAAAAGCATATTCCGGTTACACAGATAAAGAGCTATTAGTTTTAGATAAATTTATTAGAAATAATACTACCAATAAATTTGGTCCTGTAAGAGAAGTAAAAAAAGAAATTATTTTAGAAGTAGCCTTTGACGATGTATTCCCCAGCAATAGACATAAATCAGGTGTCGCTATGCGTTTCCCTCGAATTCATAGAATTAGGTGGGACAAGCCAATAAATGAAGTGATTTCAATTAAAGAATTTAAGAAAGAATTTAAAATAGATTAACCAAATTATTTTCACTTAGATGTGTCCATAGATTTGAAAAACTTTGTTGAAATTTTTTTTGTGCATTTATAGCATGCTCTTTTTTTTCAAATACACTGTAAATACAAGAACCACTCCCAGTTAGTCTTGAAAATATAACATCATCAAAATCCTCCAAGAAATTTATGATTGATAAAAATTCAGGTTCATTTTTTTTAAGAATTTTTTCAAAATCATTTCCAGAATCTTGATCATTAATTTCTTCTAAATCAAATTCAGCATTATAATCAAAATCTGAAGGTTGAAATAAATCATACATTTTTTTTGTAGAACATTTGAAAGACGGTCTAATTAGTAAGAAATAATATTTTGGAAAATGAACATTAGCAATTAAATCACCCCTACCTCTGACTAGAGCATCTTTTTGATTCAAGAAAATAGGGATATCAGAGCCTAGATCAACATAATCAAATATATTTTTCTTTTTTATTATCTCAAGATTTTCTAAAATTTTTATAACACTTGCAACATTAGAGGAGGCAGAACCTAAACCAGCTTCATAAGGAAAATTTTTTGATATAGTAAAAAGAAGTTTGGGTTTATCTTCATTTATATAAGTAAATAATTTATCAATAATGCAATCCTCAAATAGATTATTTTTTGGAGCGAAATTACCTGTATAGATTACTTGAAATTTGCTGTGAGGTTGAACAGTTATCTCATCAAAAAGATCAATGAATGTTATTCCTGTGCGAATATTATGAAAACCATCATCTCTTCTATTTATAATTTTTAAAAATAAATTAATTTTGGCAGGTGATTTTTCAATTATTTTATCCGGCATTAATATTATCTAATTTGCTTTGAACATCTTCAGTTATTTCATCTTCTGGCTCAGCCAACTCTAAAGCTTGTTGCCAAAAATGAATTGCTTCTCTTTTTCTATTCAAAGCATAATAAATATCACCAAGATGGTCTAGAGATATTGCTTCACCAGGAGCAATATCTATCACCATTTCCATTAACCTTGCTGCTTCTGAAAGATTATTTTTTTTAAAATGAGCCCATGCTAAACTATCTATAATATAGAAACTATCAGGATTAGCTTTATATGCCTCCTCTAACATTTTCAAAGAACGGTCTAATTGAATATCTCTTTCAACCCAACCATATGCAAGATAATTTAAAACATTTGGTGATCCGGGTTTAATTTCTAAAGATCGTAAAAAATCTTGTTCAGCTAAATCCCATTCATCTTTTTGTTCATAACAAATACCTCTCATATAAAAAATATTCCAAAGATCGTCCTGGTTTTCTTTGATCATTTCATTATAAACATTTAATGCTAAATCATACTTTTTATTGTAACGATAAAAATCACCTAAAGTTTTTTTTAGAGAATAATTGTTATTATTATTTTCAACTAATGATTTAATTTTAGTTTCAGCTTCCTCATAGGTATTATTGAATAAGTAATGTCTAGCAAGGCTATTCTGAGCATCTAAATAATAAATACTTTCTTTATCTATCTTCGCATATATATCTGATGCAACCTTATCTTGTCCAACTTGCGAAAATAACTCTGCTTTAATAATCATTGCTCTGTCGTTATTTGGATCAAGTATTTTTGCGAGTGAGGTATAAAATAATAAAAAATTATAATTTAAACGACTTTGTTCATTATTTGAATATGAGGATGATACCAATTCAACTAGAGCATTACTTATAGTACTATTATTTTTAAGTCTGTTATCAGCAAAAAAAATAAAGTCTAATAATTCACTTGGTTGCAGCATATTATCTCTTAGCTCAATGATGTCTTTAAATTTTTTATCTTTGTAAAGAGAAGTAGTTTTTATAATTAAAGCTTCTGGGTTATTTTTGTTTTCACTTAAGATTTTATCAGCAATTTTTACAGCCAGAACTAGATCTTCTGTAATTATTGCAGCAATAGCTTTATCTAAAAGACTATCTTGAGATAAGGTAACTTTATCCATATTAAATTTAAATAAAGTGGAACTATAATCATAATTATTAAAGGCAGATTGTGAGATTAAAAAAGATGAGCTAGTTAAGGCTAAAGCTCCAGAATTAATAACCAGAAAAATTAAGATAAATTGTAGTGTTTTAATTAAATTAACCATTTCAAATATAGTATAGTTACACTATGAATAGATAATTGTAATTTTACATGAATCAATCAAATAAAAAAAATTTAGAATTTATTATTAATTCAGGGGTAAATTATTTTCTTCAGGATTCTCCTAGAAACTGGTTTGAAAATGAGAAAAAAATAGAGCAGCCTAGTTTCGACAAGGATACTGGGGATAAAAAATCTAAAATTGATAGTGTTATTGAAGATCTTAAAAATCATAAATCGCCTCTCCAAAAAACAGCAAAAAATTTAGTAGTTTATGATGGTAACTTAAATGCAAAAGTAATGTTAATTGGTGAAGCACCAGGCAGGGATGAGGATGAACAAGGAATTCCATTCGTCGGAAGAGCTGGACAGCTATTAAATAAAATGCTTTTGGCCATTAATTTACAAAGAGAAGACGTTTATATTACTAATGTAGTTAATTGGCGTCCAGCCGAAAATAGAACGCCTAATGACGATGAAATTTTAGAATTTTTACCTTTTTTGCAAAGACAAATTGATATCATTAAACCTAAATTTATCTTCCTATTAGGTGGTGTCGCAGCAAAAGCCATTTTATCAACCCCTCTTGCACTTGGAAAACTCAGAGGTAAATGGCATGAATACAAATCACTCAATTTAGAAGAAGGTATTCCTACAATAGCCTCCTATCATCCAGCTTTTTTACTTCGATCTCCTCAATATAAAAAACATTCTTGGGAAGATTTACAAATGTTACAAGAAAAATTAAAAAAATGAATCATAAAAACTTTTCTATTATTTGTTTTTTTATATTCTTCGTATTTTTTTCAAAACAAATCTATGCATACCAACAAGATATAGTCATCAAATATGATAATATTTTCTCAACAAAAGTTCTTAATGAAGAAGATGTATATAATTATCAACAAGCTTATAAATTTCAGGAAAAGTGCAAATGGAAAAGTGCAAACAATTTTATTTTAAAAATAAAAAATAAATCTTTGCTTGGTCATATTTATGCGCAGAAATTTTTACATCCTAATTGTTATCGATCAAAGTATTTAGAATTATATTATTGGCTTAAAAAATATAATGATCACCCTCAAGCAAAACAAATTTATAAATTGGCTATTCGAAGAATGCCAGCAGGTTATAAAAGTCCAACTAAACCTAGCGCTCCAATTGGTATAGAATCAGAACAAGTAAAAAGTAAAAAAACTAGTAAATATAAAAGTTCAAAGAAACTATCTAACAATCAGAGAGCTGAAAAAAGAAAATTAATTAATGGTATCAAATCAAGAGTGAATAAAGGTTGGCCAACGGGAGCAGTACAACTATTAAATCAAAGAGATGTAGATCTATTATTAGATCAAGTTGAGATAGATCAACAAAAAGAATTAATAGCGAAAGGATATTTCTTAGCAAATAAAAATGACTTAGCAATTCAATATGCTTCTGAAGCTCTTGTTAATTCCGCTAAATATGTGCCTTATGCAGCTTGGACAGCTGGTCTATGTTCTTGGAGATTAGAAAAATATGAAGATGCTGCAAAATATTTTTCTCTCTTTTCGATTAGTTTAAAAGATGATGCTTGGCATCAAACATCTGGTAGTTTTTGGACAGCTAGATCATATGCAAAACTTGGTCGCTATGATGATATTAATTTTTGGTTAAAAAGAGCATCAAATAATCCAAATAGTTTTTATGGAATGCTTGCACTAGAAATTTTAGGAGTTGATAAAAAAATTGAATGGGTAGAACATACTGATCTTAATAAAAACAATAGTACAATATTAAATATACCAGCAGGAAAAAGAATACAGACACTGATACAAGTTGGATTTGCCGAAGAATTAGAAAAGGAAATTGTTCATATAAATTCAATTTTAAATAAGGAAATAGCAAAGGAGTCTATTCAAATTGCTGAAAATTTTGATCTTGCCTATACACAATTAAAAATAGTCAATAAGCTAGAAAATTTTGGTATGGATGTTCCAACCTATCTCTACTACCCTACTAGTGTTTGGAAGCCCCGAGATGGTTTTAAATTAGAAAAAGAATTACTCCACGCCTTTATGCATCAAGAATCGATGTTTAACATTAAGGCAAAAAGTAAAGACGGTGCCATAGGGTTAATGCAAGTTTTACCTTCAACAGCAAAATTTATTACAAAAAGTAAAGACGTTAAACAAAGCAATAGTAATATTCTTAAAAATCCAGAAATAAATCTAGAGGTTGGACAAGAATATTTAACGTATCTTCTAGATCTAGAGCAAGTTTCAGGAAATCTTATATTTCTCGCAGCAGCTTATAATGGCGGTCCAGGAAATTTACAAAAATGGAAAAATGAAACAAATTATATGGAAGACTCACTCTTTTTTATGGAAAGTATTCCTTCAAGAGAAACAAGGTGGTTTATAGAAAAAATCTTAACAAAATATTGGATTTACCAAAATAAAAATAATAAAGAAATGCGTTCCCTAAAAATGCTAGCAAATGGAAATGATCCACTTTATTAATAGGTTATGCCAATTGATACTTCTCTAGATTTTGTTCCTATAAATATCGCTGTAATTACCATCTCAGATTCAAGAACTAAAGAGAATGATACATCTGGTGATACATTAGAAAAACGTATTACTAATGCTGGTCACACAATGATTAAACGTACAATTATCCCAGATGATGTTTCTCAAATCAAAGATACCTTAGATACAATGTCAAAAGAAAAAGAGATTGATTGCATTATTACAACTGGTGGGACTGGGCTAACAGGAAGAGATACAACACCAGAAGCTGTAAATGCTATTGCTAGTAAACATATTGATGGATTTGGTGAATTATTTCGCCAAGTTAGTTTTGAAAAAATTGGTACATCAGCAATTCAATCACGTGCAGTTGCAGCCTTAATAAATAGTACATATGTTTTTTGTTTACCTGGATCTACGGGTGCATGCAAAGATGGTTGGGATGAAATTTTACAATATCAATTAGACATTAGACACAAGCCCTGTAATTTTGTTGAAATCATGCCAAGATTAAATGAAAAATAGTGACTGATTTTTCTATAGAGAAATCAATTAATGGACCTGTAATTGGTTTAGATGAAGTAGGTAGAGGTCCATTGGCAGGTCCAGTGGTGAGTTGTGGATGTTATTTTCCTAATTATGATGATTTAGAATCAGAAATACCCATTACTGACTCAAAGAAACATACTGCAAAACAAAGAGAAAAATTATTCTTATTTTTTAAAAAATTACAAAGAGAAAAAAAGCTTCAATATTACTTAGGGTATGCAAGCGTCGAAGAAATAGATACAATTAATATTTTGGAAGCAACAAAATTATCGATGAAAAGAGTGATAGAAAAATTTCATTTAGAAAATCCACATTTTATTATTGATGGAAACTTTTCATTAAATTATCAAAATGAAAAATCTATAATAGGCGGCGATAAAAAATCTTTATCGATTGCAAGTGCATCTATTATTGCAAAAGTTCACCGTGATCGACTGATGAGTATACTTGATAGTAAGTTTACATTTTATGATTGGAAAAAAAATGCAGGTTATGGAACTAAAAAACATATTGATGCAATACACAAGCACGGTGTAACCCAATTTCACCGAAAATCGTTTGAACCAATTAAATCGTTATTAAACAAATAAATTACACAAATTTATCCATGCAAAGAATGCATATCAAATATTATTTTATTATGCTTCAAAAAGATGCGACAAACACTAAATAGATATCAAGTTTCATCATTCCTCCCATTTGATGAACTATTCCTGGGGTCTACGGACCCCTTTTTTTATGTTTTTAGCCAAAATTTAAGGTTATCCCTACCTAAAGATTCCCTCTGTTGATAACTCAATTGACCTGATTCTATATCTGCTTAAAGATTCTTTTTATCAATTATGAAGAAAAATCAAATTATTTTAGGTGATTCCATCAAGGAAATGAAAAAATTAAAAGATCATTCGGTTGATCTTATTTTTGCTGATCCACCCTATAATCTTCAATTAAAGGATACATTATACAGACCTGATCAAACAACGGTCGAAGCTGTGACACAAGATTGGGATAAATTTAATACATATAAAGAATATGATCAATTTACCAATGCATGGCTTAGTGAATGCAAACGTGTTTTAAAAAAAGGTGGAGCGCTTTGGGTCATAGGAAGTTACCATAATATTTTACGTGTAGGCTCTACTATTCAAGATGAAGGTCTGTGGATTTTAAATGATATCATTTGGCATAAAACAAATCCTATGCCAAATTTTCGTGGTACACGTTTTACAAATGCCCATGAAACATTATTGTGGTGCACAACATCAAGAGAAGCGAAATACACATTCAACTATCAAAACCTCAAAGAACTAAATGAAGGAAAACAAATGCGTAGTGACTGGTATATTCCTATTTGTTCAGGGAAAGAAAGATTACGTAAAGATAACAATCAACGATCACACCCAACACAAAAACCAGAAGCTCTACTCTACCGAATTCTATTAGCATCGACAAACAAAGGCGATCTTGTTCTTGATCCTTTTTCTGGAAGTGGGACAACAGCTGTTGTTGCAAAAAAATTACAACGAAAATTTATTGGTATAGAAAAAGATAAAGATTACGTTAAACTTTCAAAAGAACGATTAAAGAATACAAAAGTATTGAAAGAAGATGTTGTCACTATTGCAAAGAGCAGAAAAGAATTACCGAAGGTTCCTTTTGGTGAATTAGTCGAACAAGGAATTATACCGCCAGGTGCAGTATTAACAGATAAAAAAGAACGCTTTAAAGCAACAGTTAGTATTGATGGTACACTGAAAATAAAAGATTTATCAGGATCCATTCATCAAATGGGAGCAAAGATACAAGGACTACCAAGTTGTAATGGATGGGATTTTTGGCACGTAAAAGATAAGTCTAAATCAATCCTACTAGATGAAATACGATCTAATTACCGTAAAGATAAACTGAATTAATAATCTTAAAAATTGTACGTCAGTATTAATTCCGCTTCTTGATTAGAATTATTAGTAATAGACTGATTAGCATTAAATCCTAAGTCAAAACCATATATATTTTTTGATATCCCAAGTTTAGCCTCTGCATTTTCATCGCCAGCTAATGACAGGCTATATTGAGTCTCACGATTTGAGATAAAGTTAATAGCAAAGTCTATAGTATCTCTTCGTTCACTCCTGTTACCTTGAACTCTACTATAACTGGAATTAATATTTAAATAATCTCCAGCGGTATATGTCAATCCAATCATGGAGCTGATTAAATGATCTGAATTAGCTTCTTGCGTATAAGTATAAATTGTTGAAGTGTCTGTTACATAATTGATCTTGGCATCCGATGAATTACTAAAATCAGTAATAAATTTAAGCGATCCAAATGGTTGAAATTTATTTTCATTAAACTGAATATTATCGCTAACTTCAAAACCAAATGAGGCTAATCCACTCTCAATTGTCTGACTTGCATAATACAAAGCATTTATTCCAGTCTCCTTATAGTCATCAAGTTTAGTATAGCCTAAATCAAGACGTCCGATTGGTGTTATATTAAAATCACCTTTATCAATTGTTTTACCGTAATTGATGGAACCAAATATTTGTGTTCCATCCCTGGAGCCAGTTAATACACTAGAATTATGGACTCTTTTCAAATCACTTTCTATTAACCCTACACCTAATAATGTTTCGATAAAGTTATTATTATCAAGTGGTTTCGTTCGGTAGATAGAGAAATTCATATTTTCACTATCAACACTTGTTCCATTTGTTCCAATATCCGTATCGCTTTCACCATACTGAATAGCAAAACCAAGAAAATCACTATCACTTAATTTTTTATCAAACCCTAATGCCACTGCTTGACCTTCAGTTTCTTGTTTAGATGAATTTATACTATCACCAATTTTTGATACATAAGCTGACCCAGATGTCCATGCAGACCAATTATTCGGCATGATGGAATTGGCGTTTTTTTCTATATTATCATTTGCTAATGAGGCAAGAATGGTATTATCAATATCTAATTGTAAACCTTGGCTCGATAAAGAACCACTTAATCTATTTTGTCTTAAAAATCGTAAACGATTTGAGACAGTATCAATAGACTGACTAATATAGTTTTTTGCTAATTCACTTTGCGCATCTATGGAGCCTACAACATCTTTAATTGTTGTTGGATCCAACCTATCATCGCTAACAGTAAAACTTAAAGCCGTTGTTGACGTTATACCAGCATAAGAAGCATCACTTCCATCATCAAAAGCTGTAGCATCAATTAATACATAATATTCAACATTATATTCAAAATCTGAACTGGGATTAATTGTTATCGCAGTTGTTCCAGTACCTGTTACTTGACTACTTGTGACATCTATTGTTTCAACAAGAGAATTATCAGATGTTTTATAAATTTTTATATTACCACTTTCTACATCCATCGGTTCACTAAAGTTTAGAACTATATTAGCATCTATTAAAACACCCGTAGCATTATCTGCTGGTACTGAAGAACTTAGAGTAGGTAATGTTAAATTATAGGATGCAGGTAATAAATATTCTTTTACTTTATTTCCGGTATTTTGAGCAATAAACAATTTTCTTCCATTATCAGTACTATTAAACCTATTTAATTCAATGCCCCAAGCTTGCTCAATTCCGGGTGTGATACTATCAACATATTTTGCTGTAGTAATATCATAACCCGTTGTTAAGACGTATTCATCGATATCATTTTGTCCATCTATAATAAACATTGTTGTTCCATCATACGAAAATATTAATGATCTTGGAGTTGATGTGTTTTCGGAAATATTTATACTTCGATCATAACTCATCGTGTTAATATCAAATCCAGTTGTTAAGATGTATTGATCAATCTCATCGGCATTATTATCAGTGGTAAACAATTTCGTACCATCTGTATTAAATGCAAAGCCAGTAGTATTACCGTTTTCTAATGTTACTTCTTTAGTTAAACTGGTATTATCTTCAGCACTCGCTGATGTAATATCATAGTTTGTCCCAAGAGAAAATTCAATTAATTCACCATTTAATTGAACAAAAAACATTTTGCTACCATCGTTATTAAATCTAATAGAATAAGGAACTGCTATTTGTTTCCTTTCACTTTTTTCAATTTCTACTCCTGATTCACTTGCTGTTGATAAATCAAAACCAGGGTTCAAATTAAATTGAACTATTTTGTTTGTGGGTGACGTTCCCGGTAGAAACATTTTTGTACCATCATCACTGAATGTTATACCTCTTATAAATCTTAATGTACCATTAGTGACATCGTAATCAACTGTATGTGTTGTATTATTTTCTGCTTTAAGAGTGCTAGTAAAAATACAATTGAAGAGTAAAAATAGAAAAAGGTAAATTAAATATTTTTTTATTTTGACCAAAATTACAAACATAAAAAGCATTTAATAACGTTTGGCCTTTTTTATTTTAAAATAGGGCTAGTGGCCGACCTATTTGCAAATTCTTTATCTTTTTACGTATTTTTTTAAAATTTAATAGAATTATTCTTGGATACGGCCATAAATTCTAGGCATATAGACAAATAGGGTGAGTGCTCTTGCGATAAAGAAAAGGCAGAGAGATAACCATAATCCTGTATTGCTAAAACTTGCTATTAAAAAGAAAGAGACAACAATATAGATTGCAACAGAGAAGATCATCGCATTACGCAGTTCTGTTGTTTGGGATGCACCAACAAAGATACCATCAAATTGAAAACAAAAAGAAGCGGCAAAAGGAATAATGATTACCCAGTAAGAAAAGTTAAAACTAATTTCTCGAATGTCAGGTAAATCTGTCATCGTAATAATGAAATAATTTTTACTAAAGAAAAAGATTACACATATCACCAAACCAGTTAACGTACTTAAAATAAAGGAATTTTTAATGACATCTCTTAGTAATTGTTTATTTTTTGATCCAATAGAATACCCAACAATACCCTCTGTAGAGAAAGCATAAGCATCAAGAACATAAGCTGATAGCATTATAAAATTTAGCAAAATGGTATTTGCCGCTACTGTTTCTTCACTGATAGAATTACCAAGATAAGTAAAATATAAAAAGGCAAAGGCAAGAAGAAGAGATCGGATAAATATGTTAAGATTAATATTAAAAATATTTTTTACTTTACTAAGATTAAAAATTTTTTTTGAATTAAATTCTAATTTGGTCATCATGCTTAGATCATAAAATGTGTAGAATAAAAAGATTATTGTTGTCAGCGTAGAAGCTACGAGTGTGCCTAAGGCAACACCTAAAACATTTAAATTAAAATATAAAACAAAGATTAAACTTAAAATTATATTGGCAATAGAATAAAACCCTACAATAAGGCTGGATGTTTTTGTTTTTTGTAAACCAATAAACAATCCTGTGATGACAAAAATCGTTAGCTCACCAAAAGAGGAGTAAATACGAAAGGTAAAATAATCTTTAAAATATAGTTTCGTCTCCTGCGATAACTCAAAAATAGATAAGGAAATATTATATATGTATGTTTGAAGAATAACTAAGAGGAGGGAAATAATAATAACAAAAGTAATATTGCGTAAAAAAATATTTATGATTTCTTTATAATCTTTTGATCCATCTGCTTGTGCGATCATTCCAACCGTACCTGATCGTAAAAAACCAAAACTCCCAAAAAGAATGGAAAAGACACTGGCCGCAATACTAGTCGCAACCAAGTAACTAGCATTATCAAGATTACCCATTAAACCCGTATCAACAATAGCCACAAAAGGAATGACTAAATTTGCAAAAAAAATAGGGATAGATAATTTAAAAATATTTTGGATGGATGATTTTGAAGACATTTTTAGTTTAGCAAGAATTTATATTAGTAAAATTTGATAATAAGTAATTAAGGCTACTTTCTTATCAAAATATTCACTATCTTTATTTATCAAATCTTATAAAGCATTACATACTTTAAATGAAAATTGGCAGATACAAATACGAGTTTGATTTCTTTAGTTGGATCAAAAAAACTGAGCTAGTAGAACTAGATGGTGTTAATCCATCTGATGATCCAGTGCGCCCAGAACTTGATAATGACTTTCGTACGTCAAAAGGAAGAAAAATTTTTGGGCTCAAATATAAGGATGATATTGAGGGTATTGCCTGCTTTGCCTTTACAAATGAAATACCAGCAACCATTAAAGAAATGGATTTGATGAGTGTTGAAGAAGATCAAGCAACCATTCCAATCGCCTATACGCTATGGTCTTTTAAAAAAGGGGCAGGGAAAAAAATTATGAAAGAGCTGCAAAAATATATCAAATCAAAAGAGCAGTTTGAAAGTATCATTACCATTTCGCCTTTAACTCCTGTTGCTACACACTATCATATTCGAAATGGTGCAAGATTAATTAAGATTAACCCTACAACGCAGAATTTCGAATATAAAATTTAAGACTTAGGGGTTCAAAAAGTATTATTTGAACTATTTATTTTACAAATCGAAACAAAATAAATATTGTTGGAAATGGCCTACCAGATAAATACTAATTATTCCGTTACTTTTGATGATGTTTTGCTCTCACCAGCGTATTCGGAGATCAAACCAAAAGATGTAGATACATCCATTACGATTGGAAAAGTGAAATTACATATTCCTATACTCTCTGCTGCTATGGATACCGTGACAGAGAATAAAATGGCTATTAATCTAGCACTAAATGGTGGTCTTGGTGTTATTCATCGTAATATGCCAATTGATAAACAAGCAAGTGAAGTCAAAAAAGCTCATAGTTTTAAAGTTAACGGTAAAAAATTTCAAAATGCTGTAATTAATTCTAACAAACAGATTGCAGTAGGTGCTGCAATCAGAGTTGAAAATAATGCTTACTTACGACTATTAGAATTATTAAAAGTCGGTGTTGATATAGTCTTTATTGATGTTGCTCATGCACATACAAAAACAACTTTACATTTTATTGAAAAAGCAAAAAAAGTATTAAAGAAAACTCCTCTCATCGTTGGAAACATTGCTACAAAACAAGCTGCATCAGATTTAATTAGTGCTGGTGTAGATGCCATTAAAGTAGGTATTGGACCAGGATCAATTTGTACTACAAGAGTTGTAACTGGTGTTGGTATTCCTCAACTCTCAGCTGTGATTGATACATTTCAAGTTGCCAAAAAATTTAAAATTCCTGTGATTGCAGATGGAGGAATAAAAACATCAGGTGATATTGCAAAAGCTATAGCAGGCGGTGCAAGTGCTTGCATGATAGGGTCTTTATTTGCTGGCACTGAAGAATCACCAGGAAAATTATTAACGATTAAAGGTAAAAAATTTAAATCCTATAGAGGTATGGGTTCTGTAGGAGCTATGCAAAAAGGGTCTTTTGATCGATACTCCCAAGAAGAAACAAAGAATGCAAAAAAATTAGTGGCAGAAGGTGTTGAAGGGATGGTTCCATATAAAGGTAAAATAGAAGATGTAGCCTATCAACTTGTTGGTGGTTTAAAATCTTCTATGGGGTACACTGGTCATAAAACGATTAAGAAAATGCAAGGCAATTGTAAATTTGTGTTTATTTCTAAAGCAGGAGCCCGTGAAAGTAATGTCCACGACGTCATTATGTAATAATGTATCGAATCATCATTGAATTGATACAATAAAACAAAAATGGCCTCAGCATCAACTAAACATAAGGTAGCAATTGTGATGGGAAGTAAGTCTGATTATGCTACCATGAAAAATTGTGAAAAAATTTTAAGATTACTGAAAGTTAAGTTTGAAACCAAAATTGTTTCTGCACACCGTACACCAGAGAGAATGTTTAAATTTGCCAAAGCAGCGGAAGATAATAATATTTCTGTCATTATTGCTGGTGCAGGAGGCTCTGCACATTTACCAGGAATGATTGCATCCTTGACAACTATACCTGTGATCGGTGTACCAGTGGAAAGTCGTAAATTAAAGGGATTGGATAGTTTGTTATCTATAGTACAAATGCCAAAAGGTATCCCTGTTGGTAGTGTTGCAATTGGTGAGGACGGCGCAATGAATGCTGGTTTATATGCAGCTTCCATTATTGCTCTTACGAATAAAGACATTAAGAAAAATTTAAAAAATTACCGAACTAAACAATCAAAAGCTGTTAAACAAAAACCATAAGTCATGAATACACCCACACTTGGCATTATCGGTGGTGGACAATTAGGAAGTCTTTTAGCAGATGCAGCAAAAAAAATAGATATACAAACTGTCATATTAAGTGATGATCCTGATGCGCCCGGGAAACACTTTGCGACTAAATTTATTTTTGGTCAGTATGATGATGATACAACGATAAATAATTTTATTAATGCAGTTGATCTTGTTACATATGAATTTGAAAATATTCCCTTTGCAATACTCAAAAAGATTAATGAAAAGAAACAAGTTTTACCTAAACCAGAAATTAATCGACTCATTCAACACCGGGAAACAGAAAAAAAATTTCTCAATGATAATAATATAACAACAACAAAATATGTAACTATCAAAAATGAAAAGGATTTGAGTGAAAATGTAGACTTGCTTCCTGGTTTGTTAAAAACAACAACATTAGGATACGATGGCAAAGGTCAATATAAATTACATACTGTAGATGATATTACGGACGAAATTGATTTTACAAAAGAATACATATTAGAAAAACTCATTCATCTTAAAAAAGAAATTTCAGTCGTCATTACTCGTTATGATCAAAATAGTTATGAGATCTATGACCCTATTGAGAATGTTCATGAAGAACAAATTTTAAAATATTCAACAATACCAAGTGATATTTCTGATGATATACAAACAAAATCAATTGAGTGGGCAAAACACGTTGTAGAAAAACTAGATTATATTGGAACGTTATGTGTAGAATTTTTTATTGATACTGATGATAATTTATATGCTAACGAAATTGCTCCTCGTGTTCATAATTCTGGGCATTTGACAATGAACTCACATAATATTAGTCAATTTGAAAATCATGTACGAGCAGTATGCGGCTTAGAAAAGATAGAAACAAAAAAATTATATAATGCCAAAATGATTAATTTAATTGGCGATGAGATATCACCGTACCGCAATAAAACATTTAAGGATAACGAATTTTTTTATGATTATTTAAAAACAGAAATTAAACAAAAAAGAAAAATGGGTCATTTAACGATTATAGAAAAATAAATTTTTAACTTTAATTAAATTGATCAGTTAACTTTGTTACCAGTTGATATTTATTGGCAACATTTACTAAATCTTCTCCTTCACGAAAAGATTGCTTATCTAATTGTTTAGTGGGATCTCCTCCAGGCCATATTCGCCAACTATCATTATCAATGACATCAGATAAAACTAACGAATTATCCGATAATTTAAAGCCAAGCTCAAACTTAATATCAACTAAATGTATAGGGCCATCAATTGTCTTAATAGTTTTCCATTTGTCTTCAATAAGCTCAAAACTTGGAAGAATAATTTTATTAATAGCTATTTCTAATTCTTGATCAGACAATAATTTTTTGGTTTTCATCAAGCTTTTGCTTGTTATAGGTTGTTTGGCAGAAAATAATTCCCATTCTTCTTCAGTTTTAACAAAAGGATCCGTAAATACACCCTCTTCCCATTTTCCATCTTTTAAATATTGTCTTCTCGCTTCACTCTCATCCATTTGAACAGGTTCTGCAACATGTGGAGGAATAACAACCGCTTGTTTATGAAATATTTCCCAAACTAAGTTTTCAAATTGATGAGGATTGCTTTTATCTTTTTCAAATTGAGTGTTTCTACTTAAATAACTTCCCCATGCATAGCGTCTAACTACAAATTCTAAAGGAAGCATATTGCAGTTGTAACTTAAAAGACTATTTGGCGAATCTTGTTCAATAAATGATGTTGCAATACCTGCCTTGCTTAGCATGTTAAACACATTACTTGTTTGTTTTGTCTTTTGTATTCCAATATCTTTAATTTCCTCTTTCTTCGCTGCATCCCCACCTGTTAAAAAATCTTTTGTTACAATTCGAATGATATTTTGATCATTCGTTTTCTCAATAATTTTTGTTTTTCCTTCAACTAGAAAAGAATTACTCATCAATATATCTCCAACCAATATCTTTTCGATAATATCCCTCATCCCAATTAATTTGATTGATTATATTGTGAATATTTTCTCTAATAGTTTTTAAATTCTTACCCGTATTAGAGATATTTAAGACGCGCCCACCATTAGAGAGCCATTTGTTTTCTTTAAGCATTGTTCCTGCATGAAATATATAGTCATCCATTGTTAAAGTAAGATTTTCCAAATTATTAATTGGTGTTAATTTTTTATAATCCTCAGGATAACCATGAGCAGCCATTACTACTGTCATGGCATAATCATTTTTCCACTTAATTTTTTTTATTTCATTTAAGGTGCCTATCGCTGATGCATGAAGGAGTTCTAATAAATCTGTTTCTAATAGTGGAATAATTGCTTGTGTTTCCGGATCGCCGAAACGAACATTAATTTCGAGTAAATTTGGACCCTTATCTGTTAGAATTAATCCTGCATAAAACATTCCTTGATACTTGATGCCTTGTTCAGCAAGATGTTGAACGATAGGTTCAACAAATGTTTTGGATAATTCATTCATTTTATTTGATGAAATAGAAGGAACAGGTGTGTAGGCTCCCATACCACCAGTGTTTAAGCCTTTTTCTCCTTCTAAGATTTTTTTATGATCTTGTGCTGTTGTAAGTGGCAACACAAATCCATTTTTATCAACAAGTGAAAATAGGCTTACCTCTTCACCAACTAAAAATTCTTCAATAACAACAACTGAACCAGCATCACCAAAAGAATTATCTTTAAAACATTTTATCAGTGCATCTTTTGCATCTTCCATTGTTTGACAAATAATAACTCCTTTTCCTGCTGCTAAACCATCAGCTTTAATAACAAGAGGATAGGATTGGTTTTGACAAAAAATGAAGGCATCATCATAGTTGTCAAATACGTCATAAGCAGCTGTTGCTATATGTAATTTTTTACAAATATCTTTTGTAAACTTTTTTGATTTTTCTAGTTCAGCTCCCATCTGATCAGGGCCAAAGACTAAAATAGAATTGTTCATTAAAAGGTTTGATAATCCTTTAGTTAAAGGTAGTTCTGGACCAATCACAACGAGATCAATTTTACTTTCTATACAAAATTGAAGAATAGCATCATGATCATTAACATCTGTGACAATAGAAGAAGCAATTTCACTGATACTATCACTTCCAGGAATACAATATAAATTAGAACAATTAGGAGATTGTTTTATACCATAACATAATGCGTGCTCTCTTCCACCATTACCAATGACAAGAACGTTCATGAAAAAAAATAATTCATTAATTAATTATTTGAAGCAAGACTTAAGAATGAAAGTTTTTTTAAGCTTTCGTCATTCAAGTAATCTAAAGGTCTGACTGGATACTCTCCTGTAAAATAATGATCAGTAAATTGAGGATTATCATTATCTCTCTCATCATAACCAAGAGCTTGATACAAACCATCTAATGATAAAAATTTTAATGATTTAGCTCCAATATATTTACACATTTCCTCTAAATTTTTGTTTGCAGCTAATAATTCTTCTTGGGTTGGAGTATCGACTCCATAAAAATCAGGATATTTAATTGCAGGTGAAGCAATACGCATATGGACTTCTTTTGCGCCAAAATCATAAAGCATTTTTATTATCTTAGTGGATGTTGTTCCTCGAACCAATGAGTCGTCAATTAAAACAACTTTCTTTTTTTTAATAGAACTTTGGTTAGGATTTAGTTTTAACTTTACACCTAAACTTCTAATTTGCTGAGTTGGCTCAATAAATGTCCTCCCCACATAATGATTTCGTATTAATCCTAACTCAAAAGGAATACCAGACTCTTGACTAAAACCAAGCGCAGCAGGAACACCTGAGTCTGGAACTGGTACGACTACATCAGGTTTTATATCGGTTTCTTTTGCTAAGTATGTACCTAAATTTTTTCTATATTCATAGGCGGTTTTATTTTTTAAAATACTATCTGGCCGCGAAAAATAAATATATTCAAATACACATGGTTTGATTTGTTTTTTTGGAAAAGGTCTTCGACTTTCAACTTTATTATCTTTTATAACTACAACTTCTCCATTTTCAATTTCACGGATAAATTTTGCACCTATAATGTCTAGCGCGCAAGTTTCAGAGGCAAGGATAAATGCATTTTTAAATTTACCTAAAACAAGTGGTCGAATACCTAATGGATCTCTTGCACCAATCAACGTACCATTAGCAATAATTGATAAAGCATAACCACCTTGAATTTGCATTAAAGCATCAATAATTTTATTTAAAATATCTTTCTTTTTTGAACGAGCTACAAGCTGAACAATTGTTTCGGTATCTGATGTTGTTTGAAATATTGCACCTTCACGTACCATTTGCTCTCTTAAAAGTAGTGCATTAGTTAAATTACCATTATGAGCAATACTAATAGCTCCACCATGAAGGTCAGCATAAAAAGGTTGTATATTCCTTATTGTTTCACCGCCCGTTGTTGAATAGCGATTGTGTCCTATCGCAATTTTTCCCTTTAACTTATCCAATGAGTGTTTCTTCGTAAAATTATCGCCGACCAATCCAAATTTTCTTTCTGAGTGATAGGAGTTGCCATCATAACTTACAATTCCACAACCTTCTTGACCACGGTGTTGCAACGCATGCAAACCAAGAGCCGTTAAGGCTGCAGCATCTTTGGTTCCACTTATTCCGAAAACACCACACTCCTCATTAAATCTGGGCACATATGATTGCCTTACCTCGAATTTTTTTAAGAAATTTTGTCGATTTTTCATCTTACTGTTGTCTTGTTAAAAGTGTTTTCGCAACCATCTGTAATGCTTTTGGATAAACCTTATGCTCTTCTATCAATATTTTTTTTGAGAGTGATTCGGTATTATCTTTCTTCAAAATCTTTACTTTTTTTTGCAATATAATCTTTCCAGAGTCAATTTTAGCGCTTACGTAATGAACACTACAACCAGAATAGCTCGCTTTAGCCTTTATGGCCTGATCCTGAGCATTTAAGCCTTTGAAAGCTGGAAGATAAGATGGATGAATATTGATTAATCGTGATTGCCACTGTCTTACAAATTTTGAATCTAAAACTTGCATAAAACCAGCCAAACAAATGATATCTATATTTTTTAGATACTTCATGACTTTGTTTTCGAAATTTTTTCTTGGTAAAAAATGTATGAATGGAATTTTATTTTTTTTGGCAATAATTAAACCTTTTGCTTTGGAGTTATTAGAGACGACTAATTGAACCTCTACTAAACTTTGCTTTTTAAATGATGTTTGTATTAGTGATTCTAAATTGGAACCTCTTCCCGATATGAAAATAGCAACTTGTAATTTTTTCAACTAATTGTGCACCTTGATGATTTGTTTACTTCTATTTTCCCAATTTCAAAAATATCTAAATTTTGATCTTTTATTAATTGCTCAAATTCTTTGTAATTATTTTTTGAAATAGTCATTATCAAACCTAATCCACAATTAAAGGTCTTCAACATTTCTTCATCTGAAATGTTAGCTAAACTTTGAAACCATTGGAAAATTTCTTCATCACAAATAAATTTTTTATCAATCCTTGCTGATAAATTTTCAGAGAGCATTCTTGGTGCATTACCAATAATGCCTCCGCCTGTTATATGCGAAATACCATTGATAAGATTTGTTGTTAAAATTTTTTTTAAAAAAGGAAAATATAATTTTGTTGGAGCCATTAAGGCTGCTGCATTTGTTTCATAAGATGATTTAAATTCTGTTTCTTTATGTAGATCTATATTTTTGTCTTTTAAAACTTTTCGAATGAGAGAATATCCATTTGAATGAAAGCCCGAAGATCTAATCCCATATAGAAGATCATCTTCTTTCATGACATCTCTTTTAGGTAGAATTTTTTTTCTCTCTACTGCACCAACACAAAATCCAGCAAAATCAAAGTCATCTTTTTTATAAAGCCCAGGCATCTCTGCTGTTTCACCACCAATAAGAGAGCAATTATTTATCTTGCAAGCTTCAGTAATGCTTTTCATAATTTTTAAAAAAGAATTTTTATCAATCTTGGAAGAAGCATAGTAATCTAAAAAAAATAATGGCTCTGCGCCGTGGCAAAGAATATCATTTAGACACATGCCAACAAGATCATGGCCCAAACCATCTAAAATGTCAGTTTCAATCCCTAGTAATATTTTTGTCCCTATGCCATCTGTACCAGAGACCAATAAAGGATCTTCATATCCACAATTTTTAAGATCAAAAATACCACCAAATCCGCCAATTTTATCAAAATTTCCGTTTCTGTTTGTTGATTTGCTTAGCTCAGAAATATCTTCAACAAGGGCATCTGTATTTTCTATATCAACACCTGCTTCTTTATATGTTGTCATATTTAATTAGTTTTAAACGAATCGTTAACGAGTAAACTATTAATATAGTAAATTAAGTTGATTCGTACTCATAATGACAAATACAA
>CACKSM010000004.1 GCA_902602885.1 uncultured Alphaproteobacteria bacterium | reverse complement strand
GTCCTTGATCCAGCTTTACTTAGACCAGGAAGATTTGACCGTCAAATAACAGTCAATAATCCTGATGTAATGGGAAGAGACAAAATACTTAAAGTTCATATTAAAAAAATTAAAGTTTCACCAAAATTTGACTCAAAAATTATAGCAAGGGGAACACCAGGTTTTTCTGGAGCTGATTTAGCAAACTTAGTTAATGAAGCAGCTTTATTAGCGGCTAGAAAAAACAAAAGAATGGTAACACTTGAAGATTTTGAAAGTGCTAAAGATAAAGTGATGATGGGTGCTGAAAAAAGATCTATGGTTATGTCAGAAGATGAAAAGAAACTCACTGCTTACCATGAAGCTGGTCATGCAGTGGCAACTCTTCACTCACCAGCCTCTGATCCGATACATAAAGCGACTATAATACCTAGAGGTAGAGCTTTAGGTATGGTCATGAGACTTCCTGAAAAAGATCAATTGTCTATGAGAAAAGATCAAATGAAAGCGCATTTATTAATAGCTACTGGGGGCAGAATTGCAGAAGAGATGATCTTTGGTAAAGATAAAATTACAAATGGTGCAGCAAGCGATATACAAATGGTAACAAATCTATCAAAAAAAATGATTACTGAATGGGGTATGAGTGAAAAATTAGGTCGTTTAAGATATAACAGTGATAGCGAGGAGGTTTTCCTCGGGCATTCTGTTGCACAATCAAAAAATTTATCCGACTCTACAGCAAAATTAATTGATGAAGAGGTTAGATCTCTTGCAGAAGAGGCAGAAAATAATTGTAGAAAAATTCTTCAAGATAATATTGAAGAACTGCACATAGTTGCTAAAGGGCTTTTAGAATATGAAACATTATCAGGTGATGAAATTAAAGATTTAATCAAAGGTATAAAGCCAACTCGTGATGATTTTGATAACGATATAAACACACCAAAAAAACCAGCCACATCTGTTCCAAAAACAGGCGGATCTGCTACAGCACCGGCAAACTAATTTAATTACTTCACTTTATTTATTTTTTTGAATAAAAGACACAAATGTCTAAAATATTTGGTACCGATGGTATACGGTGCTTAGTTAATGAGGAACCTCTTTCTGCTGAAACTTGTCTAAAAATTTCAAAAACGGTTGCATTCCTTCTAAAAAAGAAAAATTCTAAAAATAGCAGGGTTGTGATCTGTAAGGACACTAGATTATCTGGTTATTTATATGAGCCACTTGTGACAGCCGGATTTATTTCTATGGGTATGGACGTAATCTTAGTTGGCCCACTTCCAACACCAGCCGTCCCATTAATGATTAAAACTTTAAGAGCAGATATTGGTGTAATGATTACAGCTTCTCATAACACATATGAATATAATGGACTTAAATTTTTTGATAGCACCGGAACAAAGCTAAGTTCAATGATAGAACAAAAGGTTGAAAAAATAGTATTAGATAATAAAAAATATTCTAGAATCTCAAACAACACATTTATTTCTGGAAATGCAAGAAGACTGGAAGATGCCTCAGGTAGATATTCAGAATTTTTAAAGAGTACTTTAACTAAAACATCTTACAAGAAAAAACTAAAAATTGTTTTAGATTGTGCGAATGGAGCCACATATAACATAGCTCCAAATTTATTCTGGGAGCTAGGTCATAATATAATTGCCATAAATAATAATCCAGATGGCTTAAACATTAATAAAAATTGTGGTGCAGTCAATGTCAAATCACTCTCACAAAATGTCATAAAAGAAAAGGCTGATATTGGATTTGCATTTGATGGTGATGGAGATAGGTTAATAGTTGTAGATGAAGAAGGTAAAGAAGTTGATGGTGATAAAATTATAGGATTGTTATGTAAAAGTTATGTAAAACCTCAGAAAAAATCCAACCAACATGATGTTATTATAACGGTCATGTCTAATATGGGATTAGAAAATTATCTCACAAATAAATTAAAATTAAAGATTAAGCGAACATCTGTTGGAGATATAAACGTTATAAATCAAATGAAAAAATCAAAATCCATGATAGGCGGTGAACAATCAGGACATATAATATTGTCAGAACATTCTAATACTGGTGATGGAATTTTAGCAGCTTTAAAAATCACTGAAATCTTGATATCAAATAAAAATAAGGCGAGCAAACTTTTTGATTTGTACAATGACTTTGCTCAAGAAAAAATTAACTTAAGTTATAAAACAAAGAATGCCAAACTATTAAAAATTCTTGATAAGTTAAAAAATGATAAACTATATAATAATAAAAAAATCAGATCTCTTGTAAGGTTATCTGGAACTGAACCATTAGTTAGAATACTAGTTGAAGGGCAAGAAGTTACTGAGGTTAAAAAGAAATCTCTAGAAATAAAAAAATTAGTGAGGCCTTATCTTGGGTAATAAATTTTTAGTACCTGCAGGTTTTAAAGATTCTCTAAATTTCGATGCATCTATTGAGCACAAATATAAAAATAGCATAATAAATTATTTTAGAGATAATGGTTTTACTTTAATTAAGACTCCACTAATTGAATTTAGCAAAAATTTAGACAACAATACTTTAAGTCTAAAAACTAACAAAAAAAAAGATCAATTAAGTATTAGAAACGATATAACTCCACAAATAATCAGAATTGCTTCATCTAGACTAGCTAATAAAATACGACCTCTTAAACTTTGTTACTATGGAGAGGTTGTTAGAAAAGTTGGAACTATTTTAAGACCTGAAAGGCAATTTCAGCAAGTTGGTGCTGAGATTATTGGGTCTGAAAGTTATAAGGCTGATGTAGAAATTATTAATCTTGCTTACGAAACTTTAAAAAAAATTGGAGTTAAAAATATTATTATCGAAATTACAGCGCCATTTTTTCTCGATAGTTTGCTTAAAAAAATAACTAATAAAGATTTAAAAAATAAACTAAAAAAATATATTAAATTAAAAGATATTAATAATTGTTTAAAGTTATTGAAAAAAAATGAATTATATAATTCATTTAAAACTTTACATTTATGTTCTGGAGCAATTCAAAATAAAAAAAAATATATTTCAAAGTTAAATAAAATAATAGGCTATAACAATGAAGTAGAAAGACTAATAAAAATATCTAATCTAATTAAAACTTCAAAGAATGATTCTTTAAATATAGATTTTTTTGACTTACAAAAAAACAAAAATTACTACAAGGGTATAAAATTCACATTTTTTGCTAAAGATGTAAGGGGTGAAATTGCTGGAGGAGGTCGATATAACTTAAAATATGGCTCTAATTCAGAGACTGCAATAGGATATACTTGTTACATGGATACAATTTTAAGATCCTCATCGTTGATTAATCAAAATAAAAGAATTTTAATTGCATTCAATACGAGTGATAAAATTAAACAAAAATTAATAAATAAAGGTTATAGTTTATTTAAAACTTTTGAAGACAATAGTGATATAAAAAAAGAGGCAAAAAAATTTGGAATCAAGTATTATTTGATGAATAAGATAGTTAAGCAGATCTAATGTTTTATACAATAGTTGGAACCCAGTGGGGAGATGAAGGAAAAGGTAAAATTGTTGATTGGATTTCTTCTAAAGCTGACTTAATAGTCAGATACCAAGGTGGAAATAATGCAGGTCATACAATTAAAGTAGATAATAATGTCTATAAACTTAATCTATTACCTTCAGGAATAATTAATAATAAAAAATGTGCTATTGGAAATGGCGTTGTTTTAGATCCATGGGCACTAATTAATGAAATTAATAATCTTAAAGAACAAGGAATAGAGGTAAACGAAGACAATTTATATATTGCTGATAATATTTGTTTGATCTTACCTATTCATAAACTTCTTGATGAAATTAATGAAACTACAAGAGGAAAAAAAGAACTAGGAACAACTAAGAAAGGCATTGGTCCAGCATACGAGGATAAAGTAGGTAGAAGAGCAATAAGAATTTGTGATTTAAAAGATCCAACATTTTTAAAACAAAAAATTGATAACCTTTATGAATTCCATAAAGATAAAATTTCAAAACATATTCATAAAATTACACATAATTATTATGAAGAACTTTTGTCCATGTCTAATTATCTTAACTCTTTTAGTGTTCCATTATGGAAAATTATAAATGAATTAGGTCAAAAAAATAAAAAAATTGTTTTTGAAGGGGCGCAAGGTTCAATGCTGGACATTGATTTTGGCACATATCCTTTTGTTACATCATCAAATACAATATCAGGTCAGATATTTTCTGGCACAGGTTTTAGTTATAGAAATGACCACAAAATTTTGGGAATCACAAAGGCGTATACTACTAGAGTTGGATCAGGACCATTTCCAACAGAGTTAATGGATGAGATTGGAGCACATCTTGGTGAAAAAGGTCAAGAATTTGGGACAGTCACAAACAGAAAAAGAAGGTGTGGTTGGTTTGATAGTGTACTTTTGAAACAATCAATTAAACTTAATGGTATTACAGATATTGTACTTACTAAACTTGACGTCTTAGATGAATTAAAAGAAATTAATGTATGTACTGGATACTTAATTGATAACAAACACTATGATTATTTACCTAGTGAAGAATTTTTATTTGATAAAATCAAACCTATTTATAAAAAAGTTGCTGGTTGGGAAAAATCAACAGCAGGGATTAACAAATTTGATGATCTTCCTGTAAATGCTAAAAAATATATTAAAATACTGGAAGATCTTATGGAAACTAACATTTCAATTGTTTCAACAGGGCCAGACAGAAAGGAGACAATTGATATAAATGGAACTTTATCTAATATTTGAAATTTCTTTTTGAAGTTTTTCTAATGCTTTCTCTTCAATTTGCCTTACTCTTTCTCTGCTTATTTTATATTTTTTACTCAAATCTTCTAACTTTAATGGATTTTCACTTAGTTTTCGAAGTTTAATAATTTCTTTTTCTCTTTCGTTCAAAACTTCAAAAGCTTTTGAAAATAAACTTCTTCGATAATCAAGCTCATCTTTATTTTCAATTATTCTGTCTTGAGTTTCTTGTTTATCTTCTATTAAATCCTGCCATTCAGTATCATGTTCTTCACCAAGTTTAACATTCAAAGATTGATCTGATGTAAAAAGTCTATTTTCCATATCGATTACTTCACCTTCTTTTACATCTAGTCTAGTTGCAATCTCTCTAACATTTTCTGGTGACAAATTACCTGAGTCAATCGAGGTAAGTTGATTTTTGATTTTACGTAAATTAAAAAAAAGTTTTTTCTGAGCTGCGGTAGTTCCAATTTTTACTAAAGACCAACTATGTAAAACATATTCTTGTATTTGAGCTCTTATCCACCACATTGCATATGTTGCTAATCTAAAACCTTTTTCTGGATCAAATCTTTTAACTGCTTGCATGATTCCAACATTACCCTCTGAAATTAAGTCAGTAACAGGTAAGCCATATCCTCTATACCCCATTGCTATTTTGGCGACTAATCGAAGGTGACTTGTAACTAGTTTATGCGCAGCATCTGAATCTCCATGTTCCTTATAACGTTTAGCTAACATGTACTCCTCTTCAGCAGTGAGCATTGGAAATTTTTTAATTTCCTGCAAGTATACTGCTAAATTTCCTTCACTTGATAGTACTGGTAAATTCATAATACGCCTATATCACAAATAAAATATAATTTAATATTTAAGCAATAATTCAATTAAATTCTTAAAATCTTCAGGAATTTCAATATCAAAATCCATTCTTTTTTTTGATGTAGGATGATCAAAACCAAGATGATAAGCATGCAATGCCTGTCTTTCAAAATTTTTTAAAATCATGAATTTATTAAATGTATTTTTATCTTTTCCAAATTGATTAATTTTACTTTTTCCATAAATCTTATCACCAATGATTGGAGAATTTTTAGAAGTTAAATGAAGTCTAATTTGATGCGTTCTTCCAGTATGTAAATGGCAGTCAACTAAACTAGCAATACCAAATGTTTTTTCTAATTTAATATCGGTTTTAGAATATTTTCCAAAACCCTTATTATTTAAACTCATTTTTTTTCTATTTTTTCTATTTCTCTCTATGTAACCTTCAATTGATTGATTATCAGGAGTTCCCCAAACTATTGCTTTATATCTACGAGATATTGTATGTTCTTTGAATTGTTCGGCTAAATTAATATGAACATTATTATTTTTTGCAACAACAAGAATTCCACTCGTATCCTTATCTAAACGATGGACTATTCCTGGTCTAGAATTATCATCTAAATTACTTAGTTGATTATTAGTGTAATGCATAAGAGCATTCACAAGAGTGCCGCTTTCATTTCCAGGAGCTGGATGCATTACTAAATTTGGAGGTTTATTTATAACAATTA
The DNA here is from genome assembly GCA_902602885.1 of uncultured Alphaproteobacteria bacterium. Classification (GTDB taxonomy): domain Bacteria; phylum Pseudomonadota; class Alphaproteobacteria; order HIMB59; genus CACPNW01. The sequence continues at coordinate 54,125 of CACKSM010000004.1, read as the reverse complement.
AATCTTCATCTTCAAAAATAATGTTTAAGTCTATATTTTCAGCTGAATGTTTTGTTTCTTGCTTTAAGATAATATTTATAAAGTAATTTTCATTTTCTTTAGTTATGTAAGATGGATCTTTTATTTCCTTTTCATCAAGACATACATTGCCATTTAATATTAAAGTTTTAATTTGTGTTCTTGAATATCCTTCCAATTTTGAAACGAGCACTTTATCTAATCTTTGTGAACTTAATTCTTTATTTATAGTTAATTTAAGATTATAGAATTCGTTCATGTCTCAAAAAATTCTTAAATTTATTGTAATATTTTTAGGTATATTAATTGTTATTTGTTTTTTAGCTCTAGTTTATGGTTTGTATATAAAAACAACAAAAAAACAAAGTAATTTAGAAACAAATTTAATTGAATATAATTTAAATTTAGAAAAAGGGCACAAAATTACAGATATAGATATGATTGATAATAATCGGATTTTGTTTACAATAAAAAGTAATGATAAAATTTATGCTTTAATATATGATATAGAAACATCAAATATTACAAAAATAGATACATCTAATGAATAAAGATAATAATTTTGAAAATAATTTAAAAAAACTTGAGTCTATTGTAGAGAAATTAGAAAATGGTGAAGTTGATTTAGAAGAATCTGTAAAACTTTACGAAGAAGGAATGAATTTAAAAAAAGCATGTGAGGAAAAATTAAAAAATATTGAAAGCCAAATTAAAAAAATTAAGCAAGAAAACAATAAAGTTACAAAAGAAGATTTTAAGTAATTTTCAAATTTGAGTAAAAATCTAAAAATAAGACTTGATCAGCTTTTAATTGATAGAAACTTAGCTGATACTAAATCAAAGGCCCAATCTATGATTATGGCCGGTCAAGTTTATGTAAACAATAAAATTATTACCAAAAGTGGTAACAGTATTAATGAAAACTCAAAAATAAAAATTAAACAACTACATCCTACATGGGTATCAAGAGGTGCATTCAAATTACTCAAAGCGATTGATCATTTTAAGATTGATATTGAAAATAAAATTTGTCTAGATATCGGTTCATCAACTGGTGGATTCACTGAAGTTCTTTTAAAAAAAAACGCTAAAAAAATATATTCTATTGATGTTGGTACAAATCAACTTCATGAAAAATTAAAAAAAGAAAAAAAAATTATTAGTATAGAAAATTTTAATGCTAAATATTTAGATAACTCAATAATTCATGAAAAAATTGATTTAGTAGTCTGTGATGTTAGTTTCATTAGTCTAACAAAGGTTATAGAACCTAGTCTGAAGCTTTTATCAGGTAAAGCTGAGATTATTTCACTAATTAAGCCTCAATTTGAAACTAATAAAATAAATTTGAAAAAAGGTATTGTGAAAGATCCATTGATTCATGAACAAGTATGTAATGATATATCGAATTGGTTTAAAAAAACAATTAAGGCTGAAGTTGTAGGTTTAGTTGAAAGTCCAATAACTGGACCAAAAGGAAATAAAGAATTTTTGATTTATAGTATTTTAAAGAAATCTTAAACAATGATCAGCTATAGTTGTGGCAACCATTGCTTCACCAACAGGAACAGCTCTTATACCAACACATGGATCATGACGACCTTTAGTAGATATTGTTGTTTCTTTTAATTTTGTATTAATTGTTTTTTTTGGGGATAATATTGAGCTTGTAGGTTTTACTACAAATCTAGTAATTAATTCTTGGCCCGTTGTAATACCCCCAAGAACTCCACCATTATTATTTGAAAGAAATAAAGGTTTTTTATTTTTTATTCTCATTTCATCAACATTAGAAATTCCAGTTTCATAAACACTGCTAAATCCATTTCCCATTTCTACCCCCTTAACAGCATTAATAGACATTAATGCCTTAGCAATATCAGAGTCTATTTTTTCATAAATAGGTTCTCCTAATCCAGCTGGCAAACCTTTCACTCTAATTTCAATTATTGCACCTAAAGAGGAACCAGATTTTCTTGCAGTTTGTATTTCGTTTTCCCATATTTTAATAATTTCTTTATCAGGACTCCAAAAATTATTTTTTGGAATAAAATTATTATTCCAATTATCATAATTAATTTTATGATTACCTATTTGAATTAATGCACCTGTTATTACAACTTGATTTTTAATTTTATTTTTTATTATTTTTCTTGCTATTGCCCCTGCTGCTACTCTCATTGCTGTTTCTCTAGCACTAGATCTACCACCACCCCTATAATCTCTTATGCCATATTTTTTCCAATATGTATAATCTGCATGACCTGGTCTAAATTTACTTTTGATATCACCATAATCTTTTGATCTCTGATCTTGATTGTAGATAATTAGAGAAATAGGATGACCTGTTGTTTTTCCCTCAAAAGTTCCAGATAGTATTTCAACTTTATCCTCTTCTTTTCTTTGAGTTGTAAATTTTGACTGACCAGGTTTTCTTTTATCTAAATAGGGTTGAATATCTTTTTCAGTTAAATTTATGTTTGATGGCACTCCATCGACAACACAACCAATAGCTTTACCATGGCTTTCTCCCCATGTAGTAAAGTTAAAGATTTTTCCTATTGAATTAGAAGTCATTTTTTAGAATTTGTAAATTCACCTAATAATTCTGAAACACTTTCACTCTCATCAACTGCAACCATTCCTACAGTATGATAGCCACAATCGACATGTTGTATCTCACCAGTAACAGCACTCCCAAGATCACTTAAGAGATACAAAGCAGAATTTCCAACATCTTGCTGATTTACATTTCTTTTAAGTGGAGCATTAAGCTCATTCCATTTTAGAATAAATCTAAAATCACCTATTCCTGATGCTGCCAAAGTTTTAATTGGCCCAGCACTAATAGCATTAACTCTTATATTTTTTTCTCCCAAATCAACTGCTAAATATCTAACACTTGCCTCTAAAGCTGCTTTTGCAACTCCCATAACATTATAATGAGGCATAACTTGTTCTGATCCATAATATGTTAAAGTTAAAATTGATCCACCATTATTCATTAAAGGTTCTGCTAGCCTACAAGCTTCTGTAAAAGAATAACATGATATATGCATAGTTTGTTTAAAATTATCAGAAGATGTATTGTAATATTTACCTCTTAATTCATCTTTGTTAGAAAAACCAATTCCATGAACAAGAAAATCTAATTCACCCCATTTATTTTTAAGTGTTTCAAAAACGTTATTCATACTTTGTGAGTCTGAAACATCACAAGGAATAATAGTGTTAGACCCTATTTCTTCTGCAAGTGGCTGAACTCTTTTCTTAAGAGCTTCTCCTTGATAAGTAAGTGCAATTTCTGCTCCCTGTTCTGCTAATTTTTTCGCAATACCCCAAGCAATAGATCTGTCATTTGCCACTCCCATAATCAGACCTTTTTTATTTTGCATCAACATATTGTAAATCAGTGTTTTTTTATAAATATAGATATATATACTTATAAAATAATATTCATATCTATAATATGCAATCAAATCAAAAATTAATAAATTCTGATAAAAAACCAATTGAACTTTTTCAAGAATGGTTTGAAGAGGCAAAGAAAAGTGAAATCAATGATCCAAATGCTATGAACCTTGCTACTATATCTTCTGATGGCAAACCCAGCTCGCGAATTGTTTTACTTAAATCATATGATGATAAAGGGTTTGTTTTTTACACAAATTCAAATAGCAAAAAAGGTAGAGCAATTAAAAACAACGATAGTGTAGCTTTAAATTTTCATTGGAAAACACTTCAAAGACAAATAAGAATAGAAGGTAATGTTTCACAAATTTCAAACGCTGAAGCTGATGAATATTATAATTCAAGGCCACTAGGAAGTAGAATAGGAGCTTGGGCTTCATTACAGTCAGAAGAACTAGATGATAGATCGACATTAACTAAAAGAGTAGAAGAGTTTGAAAAAAAATTTTCAGATAATGATGTACCAAGACCTTCACATTGGAATGGTTACTTAGTATCACCTATATTAATTGAATTTTGGCAAGATATGCCATTTAGATTGCATGACAGACTTGAATTCCGTAGGGAAAATGATGGTTGGGTTACAAGAAAATTATATCCTTAATTTTCTTCTTTCCATTTTTGTAAAATCCATGAACTAGAATTTGATTTATTGCCACCACCTATACCCCAAAGTAACTCTATATTGTTTTTTTCACAGAATATTGATTCTGGTGTTGTACTATTATTTCTATCACCTCCATTTGCAAATTTAATAATTGATTTTGGATATTTATTTTTTACTTTTTTAAGACCATCGATGCACGTTTTATCTCCGTCATCAAATTCTATAACATCAATAACATTTTTTAACTCATTCATAATTATAGTTCTTTCAATAAAAGGAAGAAATTCCTTACCTTTCTTTTTTTGAAGCCATAAATCAGAATTTAGCAAAACTACAACTTCACCATGTTTAGCAGCTTCTTTAATTAATTTTATATGACCACTGTGAATTGGGTCAAAACCTCCACTGACAACAACTATTTCACGCATACTTGCTTCTCCATTTTTCTGGATCTTCTAAAAATTCTTTTAAGTTTGAAACCTTATCTTCAGAATATATTTTTTCACTTTCAATATAATTTATTACATCTTTCCAAGTACACAGTGAGTGCATATTTACATTTAATTTAAATAATTCTGATTCATTGAAATTAAAAATATCATAATAAAATATTACAAATATATCTTTAACTTTTAATCCAGCTTCACGCATTGCGTTAATAAAAATTATTTTACTACCTCCATCAGTAGCTAGATCTTCAACTAAAAGAGCTTTTTGATTTTTTTCAAATTCACCTTCAATTTGTTTGTTTTTTCCAAAACCTTTTGTTTTTTTTCTAATATAAATCATTTGTTTATCTAATTTTTGAGAAATAAAAGCAGCGTAAGGAATTCCAGCGGTCTCCCCACCAGCAATAATTTCTGTCTCAATATTATTTTTAGTTAAATAATCTATGGCTTTATCAATTATAAAATTTCTTTCTTTTGTAAAAGAAATAATTTTTCTACAATCAACATATACAGGACTAGCCAAGCCTGATGTAAGAGTAAAATATTTATCAAATGAAAAATTAATAGACTTTATATCTACTAATATTTTAGCTATCTCTTTAGACATTTTTTTAAGTTATTTGCGCAATATGTTCAAATGATAAATTTCCAGGCACAATCATTATTGGTATTCTTAGGTTTGTTATTTCATTACTCACCAGAGAAGTTATTATTGGACCAGGGTTTTTACTATTTGGATCAGTATTGGCAGCTAAAACAAGAACATTAATATTTTTTTCCTCATCTAATAATTGTTTTAATTCAGATATAGTATCCCCCTCTCTTAAAGAGAGAGCAGGATAGTTACCTGTTCTTTCTTGGACAAATGAGGCAGCTTTTTTAAGAATTGTTTCTGCTTCTTCTCTAGCTTCCTCTTTCATAATGTCTGTAACACCCTTGGTTGTTAGAACATCCAAAGGCTCTATGAATGTTGCAATTATAATCTTTCTTCCTGTTTTTTTTGATCTTGCACAAGCATATTCAAGAGCTGTATTCATTTCTTCTGAATTATCTGCAACAACTAGAATATATCTATCATCACTCATTTACTTCTCCTAAATAAAGTAGCAGCAATAAAACCTGAAAATATTGAAAAGATAATTACAAAAACTCCGTATGTAGCTGCATTTTCATTAGCAAAGTCAAATATTTGACTTCCTATACCAGTTTTTTTTATAACTATATTTTTTTTATCAGTACTCATAATTGTATTATTTCTTATATAGTAAATATCAACATTATAAATCCCTGGTATTGTATTTGTTGGAAAAAAAACGCTAGTTTGAAATAATTTATCTTTGATCTTTTTCATTTCAAAACTTTTATAAAATGATTGTTCTTTTTTTATTCTAACAAAATTTTCATTCCAATTTTTTTGGTCATTTTTGAAAATAAAATTTTGATTAAAAGTCTTATTATTTAAAATTTTTTCAAAACTTAGATCCTCATTAATTAATATCGATTCAGGCAAGATATCGTTAATTTCTTTTGAGGAGGATAAAAAGAATAAAGACGGAATGTTACTATAGGTAACGTATTGATTATTTATCCATATTCCAAAATACCTTTCTTTTTTTTGTATTCTCATTTTTGATGGTGGCCCTTTAATTGTCAAAAGTGTCTCATGATCATTTTTTAGTAATCCAAAAATAATAATTTCTTTTCCATTAAAATCTGTTTTTAATTCAATACTATCCTCAGATAAGTCAAAGTAAATTTCTTCAGCATTAAGAAAGTTATAAAAAAAAATTACAGTCAATAAAATTGTTAGATTAAAAGCAAACTTTATATATAAATTTTTAATCATCTATTTTTGTCACTTCTAAAATATAAAATTCTAAATAAAATCCAATTAATGCAAACATTGATACTAATAAAAAAGATGCTTTCTCAATCAATATATCAATCACTAATATATCTTTTTGCATAAGCATATAAATTGGAATTACAGTGGATAAAATAACTATACTTAGTTTTGCAAATGAATCATTAAATAATATGTCTTTAAATATTTTATTAAGATCTTTTTTAATAAATACTCTGAAATTTGACCAAATATAAATTTTGTTAAATGAGTTTATAACAATTATTAGAATTAAAAAATATTCAATATTCTCGAGATTAAAACCAATGGTTGTAAAAATAAAATATATGAAGAGACAAACTACGATCAATAAATTAATTGAAAAATTAAATATTGATATCATATCATTACCAATGAAAATAAATCATTAGGTCTTAAAACTAGATCTGTAAAAATTTTACCACAAACACCCAATACTAATATAGCCAAAATACCTCTCAAATATTCTGCTTTTAATTTAGATCCAAAAATTACACCAATTTGTGCACCAATAACTCCTCCAAATATCATTAGTGCAGACAGCACAATATCTACATTATAATTTATGTAGGATTGAAAGAATGTTGCATTAGCAGTAACAAAAATGATTTGAAATAAAGATGTCCCAACTACTATACTTGTCGGCATTCCAAGTATATATACCATTGCAGGTATCATTATAAATCCTCCTCCAACTCCCATCATTGCCGACATTACTCCAACTGCGAACCCTATTAGTACAGGTGGTATCGCACTTATATAAAGTTTTGATCTATGAAAGCGAACTTTGAATGGAAGTCCGTGAAACCAAGAATGTTGATGCAGTTTTGTTCTTTTAGTGTTTCTTGCTCTATAGTGTTTTATTGTGGTTCTTGCGCTTTCAAAAGCCATACTAAAACCAATAAAACCTAAAAAGAAAAGAAATAATAACTGAATAACTAAATCTATTTGTCCAAAGTTTTTTAGATAACTGAAAATATTTACACCAACTGTGGAGCCAATTAAACCTCCTATTAAAAGGAATATACCCATCTTTATATCAACATTTCTTTTTCTCCAGTGAGCAATAAAACCTGAAACTGAAGTTGCTAAAACGTGCGGAGCTTCAGAACCAACAGCTACAACTGGAGGTATCCCTAAAAAAATTAAAAGTGGTGTCATTAAAAATCCACCACCAACACCAAAAATTCCTGAAAGTATCCCTATACTCATACCAATAAAGATAATAAGAAAAATATTGACGTTCATTTCAGCTATTGGAAGGTAAATTGACATATTTTTTTATGAATTTTATATAATTATTACTTAATAAGTACAAATTATATTTATTTTAGAAAATTATATAAAATTATTTAGTACTATGATTCCGATATAACTTACAATTCCAACACAACAAGCTGCAGAAAAACCAACATAAAATGGTCTTATGCCTAAGCTTTTTAAAGAAACTAAATTTGTACTTATGCCAACAGCTGCCATTGCTATTGCTAAAGAATACTCGGCGATAGATTTAATAATATTGATGATTAATTGCCAGTTATTATTGGTTAATATTTCAAAAGCTAAATTACTATTTTGAATTCCATAATCTCCAATTGATCTTATAAGACCCATAAGAATAAAACCAATTATGAAAATTGGAAACATAGATATTATTGATGGTTTGCTATTATTTTCACCAATATTATTTCTTAGATACATATAGCTTATTGTAGGAATAACCATTATCATACTGACATTTCTTACTAATTTTGTAATTGTCGCTATATCCATAGTTTTTGGTGAATTGAATTGTTCCGCATATATCAATCCAGCCCCAGCAACTTGAGCAGTTTCATGTATTGAAGTTCCAAGAAATAATCCTGATGCTAACTCATCTCCACTAAAAAGATAATATGCCATAAATGGATAGAGGAACATTGCAATTATTCCAAATATTGTAATATTAGCTATTGCATAAGCAACTTCCTCTTTATCAGCATCAATTGCAGGACTAGTTGCTACAATTGCAGATGCTCCACAAATACTTGTTCCAACTGCAATTAATGATCCCATTTTTGAAGAAACATTTAATAACTTGCATAAATAATTTACAACCAAGATTGATATAATAATACAAGCAATAATTAGAGGTATTCCAATTATTCCAACTTTAAAAATATCTAAAAGACCTAGTCTAATACCAAGACATATTATTCCTAATCTTAGAATAAATTTTAAAGAAAACTTAATTCCTTCTAATAAAAAATTATTAATTTGAAATATATTTCCTATCAAAAGACCAAATATTATTGATAGCATTATTGGTGATATTGGACTTTTATTTAAATTTAAAATTTCTTTTCCAATAAAATCACTTAGGTATATGCCTGAATAAGCAATTACAAAACAAAATATAATTCCTGGAAATATTTTATATATTGAGCTTACCATTTAAAATATTCTTTATACAAAAAAAATATTTTTTATATATTTATATCAAATTTAGATATTTTTTGCAGTATTCCATTCTTCTTGAGTATTAACATTGAAAAAATTTTTTTCTTGGCTTTTATCGAATTCAACAAATTTATATTTGTGCTTTTTAACCCAAAACATAATTTTACTATTTTTTAAAATTAACTCATTTTCTAAACTAGTTATTAACGATATATGCCACATTGCTATTACAGGATGATGTCTACTATTTGATCTTGCAATCAATATTTTTACATTTTCGTCATATGCCTCTAAAAACTTATCGAAAAGATTATCGGGTAAAAATGGAGTATCACTTGGAACAGTAAAAACCCATTCTTTGTTTGTGTAATTTTCTTTAGCCCATAACATTGATGTGTGAATTCCTGCTAAAGGTCCCACAAAACCTTTGAATCTATCTTCAATTATTGGGTAATTAATTTTCTTAAAACTTTTTAAGTCATTAGCATTTATTATTATTTCATTACTATATTTTTTAAGCTTGTTTATTATTTTGTCTAAGATTGTAATTCCATTTATTTTAGCAAAAGCTTTAAATCCACCTCCAAATCTTTTTGATTGACCTCCAGCAAGTATGGCAAACAAAATTTTTTTCTTATGAATGGTCAATTCTATGTTCTCCAGAAAGTGCTAAATATTTTTTTCCCTTTGCTCGTCCAATAAGTGTTAAATTCGAGCCTCTCGCCAGCTCTACACCCCATGCTGTGAATCCTGATCTAGAAATTAATATTGGAATACCCATTTTTATAGTTTTAATAACCATTTCACTAGTTAGTCTTCCTGTAGTGTAAAAAATTTTATTTGAAGAGCTAATTTTTTTTAAAAACATAAAACCAGCAATTTTATCTACAGCATTATGCCTCCCTACGTCTTCCATATAAATCAATGGTTTATTATTATGAATAATGGCACAACCATGTATTGCTCCTGTTTCTAAATATAAGCTAGGCGATAATGTAATTTTTTTTGAAATTTCATAAATCCATTTATGTTTAATTTTCTTTTTGGATTTTAATTTTGATTTTTTTATTTCCTCATAGATATCTCCAAATACTGTACCTATTGCACAACCACTAGTTGTTATTTTCTTTCTTAATTTGTTTTCATAATTTGTTTTACGTTTTGTTCGTACAACAACCACACCTAAATCTTTATCAATTTCAACTTTTCTAATTATGTCATTTTTTTTAAGCATATTTTGATTTAATAAATACCCAACTGCAAGATATTTTGGGTGATCACTAATAGACATTAGCGTTACTATCTCTTGATTATTAAGAAAAATTGTAAGAGCTTTTTCATTAATAACTTTAGAAATTATTTTATTTCCTTTCTCATCAAAACCATTTAGTTTTGTAATTAAGGACTTATTATTAATATCAGGTGAGACTAAATATTTCTCTTTTTTTGCCATATGTTGTAATTAAACTAATAATATAAATGAACATATTAGAAATTTTCACAAATTCCATACTATTAATTATTACTTTAGATAATGAACTATGGGACATTATACTTTTATCATTATTTGTAAGTTTTACTGCTTTAATTATTGCATCATTATTAGGGTTTATAGTAGGGTATTATTTTGCAATTTATAATTTTTATTTCAAAAAAATTATCTTAATAATTATAAACTCATTGATGGGAATTCCTCCAGTTGTAGTTGGTTTAATTGTTTATTTTATTTTTGCATCAGGTGGACCTTTAGGTATCTTACAGCTTCTATATACACCCTCTGCCATGATTATTGCTCAAACTATAATAATTTTTCCAATAATTGCTTCATTATCTCATGAGATATTTTCTAAAAATTGGTTTGAATTTAAAGATCAGATAAGATCCTTAAATATTCCCTTTTGGGGCTCTGTTAAACTTCTATTTAACCATAGTTATTTTTTATTAATAACAACTTTATTATCTGCTTTTGGCAGAGCAATTTCAGAAGTTGGTGCAGTTATGATTGTGGGTGGTAATATTGATCATTATACAAGAGTAATGACAACTGCTATATCGTTAGAAACTAGAATGGGAAATTTAGAATACGCTATGGCATTAGGTTTAGTTTTAATATCAATAACAATAATTATTTACTCTCTAGTATATTTATTAAATAATAGATCTATTAAATGAAAATAGTAGGAATTGTTGGCTGGAAGAATTCAGGGAAAACAACTATTGCAACTAAAATTATAAATAAACTTAGTTCTAATAATTTTCGTGTTGCTTCAATTAAACATGCACATCACGAATTTGATATAGATCATGAAAATACAGATAGCTTTAAGCATAGATTAGCGGGATCTTCTCAAGTAATAGTTAGTTCATCGAAGCGATGGGTTAAAATATCTGAGATAAACAATTCAAAAGAAAAAACATTAGATGAATTAATTAATCAACTTTCAGAAATTGATATTGTAATAGTGGAAGGGTTTAAAAATGAAAATCATCCAAAAATTGAAATAATTAAAAATGATAATGATAATTACTTATTTACACAAATTAAAAATATAAAAGCTATTATTACAAATAATAAACTTAAAACTGACTTGAAAATTTTTAAGAATGACGAAATTGATAATATAGTTGATTTTATTTTGAGAGAATTTTAATGAATAAATTACCTCTAACCAAAAAACAAATTGTTAATTTATTTAAAAAACAAAAGGTTGTAATTTTTAATTCTGAAAAAGTTAATTTAGAAAATTCTGAGGATAGATTTCTTTACGAAAATATAAAAAGTAAAATAAATTTACCTCCTTTTAATAATTCTGCTGTAGACGGTTATGCTATTTTAAAAGCAGATTTAAAAACAAAAAAATATTTTTTTTGTAATAGGCGAATAGCTGCTGGAGATAACAAAAATATAAAAGTAAAACCTGGTGAAGCAGTCAGAATCTTTACTGGCGCAAAAATGCCTACGAATTCATCAACTATAGTTATGCAGGAGAATACATACAAGAAAGGAAATAAAATTCATTTAATTAAAATTCCAAAATTTGGAGATAATTATAGATTAAAGGGTGAAGATATAAAGAAAAACCAAAAAATATTGGAAAAGGGGTCTAAATTAAATCAACAAAATATAAATTTAATTGCTGCTACTGGTATTAGTAAAATAAAAGTATTTAAAAAAATTAAAATTGGTTTCTTTACAAGTGGTAATGAATTACGAAAACCAACTAAAAATCTAAAAAGTTCTGAAATTAATAATTCAAATTATTATAGTTTATATAATTTACTTGATAAGAATTTTATAGAAAAAAAATATTGTGGAAATCTTAAAGATAATTTTAAATCAATTAAAAATAAAATCTTTAATACTTCAAAAAAATTTAATGTAATAATAACTGCTGGTGGTGCATCTGTTGGTGATGAAGATCATGTAATTAAAGTTTTATCTGAATTAGGTAAGGTATATTTTTGGAGAGCAGCAATAAAACCAGGTAGACCAATTGCAGTAGGAAAAATAAATAATTGCTACATAATTTGCTTACCAGGTAATCCAGTTTCTGTTCAATTACTATATGCAATGTTAGTAAGACCATTAATAGAAAAATTATCTGGTGGAAATTTTAAGCTCCCATCATCAAGTAAAATTACAGCAAATTTTTCTATGAAGAAAAAAACAAAAAGAATGGAGTGGTTACGTGTAAATAATGAAACTATAAATAATAAAAATATTGCAAATAAATTTCCTAAACAAGGTTCTGGCATGATTAGTTCTATATCCTATTCTGATGGTATAATTGAAATTGATGAAAATGTTTCTCAAGTAAACAAAGGAGATATTTTTGATTTTTATAATTATGAAAGTCTATTTTAATTTTTAATTTTAAATCTATAACGAATTACAATTTTATCTTTTATTTTTTTACAACTTAAATATTCATAGTTAGACTGATCACAATAATGTTCAAAGTCTGCTTCAGCCAAAGGATCAGTTGCAATAATTTTAATAATTGTATCTTTGTTTAATTCTGATGCAAGTTTTCTAGCCTTAAGCACTGGTATAGGACATTCTGTACCACTAGTATCAAGAACTAATTCTTTATTTTCAACTGAATCTTTCATAGTTTTCTGATACTTAATATATAGTATAATATTAATTGGAATGAATAAATTTGTTTCTCAAACAGAAACTTCTTTAAAAAAGAAGAAAAGACGTTGGACTCCAAAAGGAAGACAAGTCGAAGATAAATATTTAGATGAAGTTTCTAAATTATTTTCAGGGTTAATTTTTAAGCGAGATGAATTAATAGAATATTTGCATATATTACAGGATAAATTTGGTGTTTTGTACGATAAACATCTAGTAGCTTTATCAACTATTATTAACTTACCACTTTCTGAAATTTATGAAGTTGCAACTTTTTATGCTCACTTTAATATAGTTAAAGATAGTAAAGATTATAACCCAGTGAATGTTGTAAGGGTTTGTGAAAGTTTAACTTGTGAATTATTTGGCGCACACAAATTACTTCAAGAAATAAAAAAATTAGAAAATAAAAATATAAAAGTCGTACCTGGGCCATGCATGGGAAGATGCAATGTTGCTCCTACTGTTTGCGTAGGAAAAAATTATGTTGATGTGGCTAATTTTGATAAAGTTAAAAAAACAATTGATGAAAAAAATTTTGATCCCTTCATTCCAGATTATATAAATTTATCTTCTTATAAAAAAAAAGGCGGTTATGAAATTGCGAACAAAATAAAAAATGGTGTTATCTCAAAAAAACAAATTTTGGATTCTTTAAATGAAAGCGGATTAAAAGGTAAGGGTGGCGCTGGATTTCCTACAGGAAAAAAATGGGAAATTGTTTCAAATTACAATGGTAAAAAATATGTTGCTGTTAATGGTGATGAAGGTGAGCCAGGAACGTTTAAAGATAGGTCATATTTAGAAAGTGATCCACATAGATTTTTAGAAGGAGCTTTAATTGCATCCTATTTTATAAATGCTCAAAAAGTTTATATTTATATGAGAGATGAATACCCAACAGTTATAAAAATTTTACTTAATGAAATAAATAAAATGGAAGATGAAAAAATAATTCCAAAAGACTTTTTCATAGTGAGAAGAGGGGCAGGAGCCTATATTTGTGGAGAAGAGTCAGCAATGATAGAAAGTATTGAAGGCAAGAGAGGATTGCCAAGGCATAGACCGCCTTATGTGGCTCAAATTGGTTTATTTGGACGTCCTACTTTAACAAATAATTTAGAAACTCTTTTTTGGGTAAGAGATATAATTGAAAAAGGAGCAAAGTGGTTTGCTGAAAAGGGGTCCAATGGAAATAAGGGTTTCCATAGTTTTTCAGTATCTGGAAGAGTAAAGAGCCCAGGAGTAAAAGTTGCCCCAGCCGGTATAACAATTCAACAATTAATTGATAAGTATTGTGATGGTATGGCAGATGGACATACTTTCAAAGGATATCTTCCAGGAGGTGCATCAGGCGGTATCCTACCCGCTTCTATGAATGATATTCCACTTGATTATGGATCAAAAGAATTAATTGATGCTGGATGTTTTTTAGGTTCAGCGGCAGTAGTTGTATTGTCGGATCATGATAATATGAAAGATGTTGCACTTAATTTACTAAAATTTTTCGAAGAGGAAAGTTGTGGTCAATGTACACCATGCCGTTCCGGTACGGAGAAAACTGTAAAATTAATGCAAGAAAAAAATTGGAATAAGGAAAAATTAAAAGATTTAAGTGAAGTTATGGCTCAAGCATCGATATGTGGTTTAGGACAGGCTGCAACAAACCCATTAAATTCTGTTTTAAAATATTTTAGCAATGAAATAACTTATGACTAAAGAGAAAACAAAATTTTATTTAAACGAAAAGTTAGTTGAAGCAAATGCTGATGAAACTATTTGGCAAGTTGCAAATAGACTTGGAACAGAAATCCCACATTTATGTTATTCTGATAAACCTGGATATAGAGCAGATGGAAATTGTAGAGCATGTATGGTTGAAATTGAAGGAGAACGTGTGTTGGCAGCATCTTGTATTAGAAAGCCAACTGATAGTATGAAAGTAAAAACTTCTTCAGACAAGGCTAAAAAATCAAGAGAGTTAGTTTTTGAATTACTTCTAGCAGACCAGCCAAAAAAAGAAATTGCTCATGATAATAATTCTGACTTCTGGAAATGGATAGACAAAGTTGAAGTTAAAGAAAGTAGATTTCCAAAAAAAGCTTCATGTGAGGCAGATGTTTCTCATCCTAGTATGGCTGTAAATCTAGATGCATGCATCCAATGTAATCTTTGTGTAAGAGCATGTAGAGAAGTCCAGGTCAACGATGTCATCGGAATGGCATATCGAGGAGAAAATTCTAAAATTGTATTCGATTTTGATGATCCAATGGGCGACAGCACATGTGTGGCATGTGGTGAATGTGTACAGGCTTGTCCAACTGGAGCATTAATGCCAGCATCCATTGTAGATAAAGATGGTGTTGGCCATAGTAAGGTAGATAAAAAAATTGATAGCGTTTGTCCTTATTGTGGTGTGGGTTGTCAGATAGAATACAATGTTAAAGATAACAAAATTAAATATGTTAATGGTGTTGATGGTCCCGCAAACAAGAATAGATTATGTGTAAAAGGAAGGTTTGGTTTTGATTATGTAAACAATCCAGAAAGACTTACAAAGCCATTGATTAGAATTAAAGATAAACCAAAAGACTTACACCCAAGTATTAATTTTTCAAATATTCATGAATATTTTAGAGAAGTATCTTGGGATGAAGCTCTAGATTATGCTGCACAAGGATTTTTAAAACTTAATAAACAAAGAAATGGTAAGAGTAATCTTGCAGGTTTTGGATCAGCCAAATGTTCAAATGAAGAAGCTTATTTATTTCAAAAATTAATCAGAACTGGTTTTAATACAAATAATGTTGATCATTGCACAAGACTTTGTCATGCGTCTTCTGTAGCTGCTTTATTGGAAACTATTGGTTCAGGAGCTGTCACTGCTCCATTCTATGAAGTTGAACATTCTGATGTGATAATAGTCATTGGAGCAAATCCGACAGAAAACCATCCTGTTGCAGCAACTTTTTTTAAGAATGCTGCTAAAAAGGGTTCTAAATTAATTGTGATGGATCCTAGAGGTCATTCCTTAAAAAAACATGCAACTCATATGTTGCAATTTAAACCAGGATCTGATGTTGCTCTCTTAAACTCAATAATGAATGTTATTGTCGAAGAAAATTTATTTAATTCCGAATATATTAAAAAACAAACTGAAGGATTTGAAAAATTAAGAAAACATTTAATGAATTATTCACCTGATATAATGGAAAACGAAACAGGTATCGATCCAGAACTTATAAGAGAAGTAGCACGCTTATATGCAAATACAAAAAAAGGAATAATTTTTTGGGGGATGGGGATTTCTCAACACACACATGGCACCGACAATGCTAGATGTCTAATTTCTCTAGCTTTAATGACAGGTAATGTTGGAAAAAGAGGATCTGGTTTACATCCTTTAAGAGGACAAAATAATGTTCAAGGAGCATCTGATGCCGGTCTTATTCCAATGATGTATCCTGATTATCAATTAGTTGATAAAGATAATAATAAAGATTTTTTTGAAAAACTTTGGAAGACCCCTCTAGATGATAAAAAAGGTCTAACTGTTGTTGAAATTATGGACGCTATTCACGAGAATACAATTAAAGGCATGTATATTCTTGGTGAAAATCCAGCTATGTCCGATCCTGATCTTAATCATGCAAGAGAAGCTCTACAAATGTTAGAGCATCTTGTTGTTCAAGATATTTTTTTAACAGAAACAGCAACGTATGCGGATGTTATTTTCCCAGCTTCAGCATGGCCTGAAAAAAATGGAACAGTTACTAATACTAATAGACAAGTACAGATGGGAAGAAAAGCTTTAGACTCTCCAGGTCAGGCCAAAGAAGATTGGTGGATAACGAACGAACTTGGAAAAAGAATGGGTTTAAATTGGAAATATAAACATCCCAAGGAAATTTATGAAGAAATGTCACTCACAATGCCTTCATTAAACAACATATCTTGGGAAAGATTAGAAAATGAAAACTCTGTAACTTATCCAAGTAAATCTCCAACTACTCCAGGAGATGAAATTGTTTTTGGTGATAAATTTCCAAATGAAAATGGTAAAGGTAAATTTGTTCCAGCTAGTGTTACTGCACCAGATGAAGTACCTGATAAAGAATTTGCCATGATACTAACTACAGGAAGGCAATTAGAGCATTGGCATACAGGAGCTATGACAAGAAAGGCATCAAATTTAGATGCTATTGAACCAGAACCTTCGGTTTCAATATCACCTAAAGATATAATTAAAAATAATATGAAAGCTGGTGATAAAATAAAAGTCACAACTAGAAGAGGCTCAATAGATATCAGAGTAAGGCAAGACAGGGCGATTCCTGATGGAGTCATATTTATTCCATTTTGTTATAATGAGTCTGCCGCTAATCTTTTAACTAATCCAGCCTTAGATCCATATGGAAAAATTCCTGAATTTAAATATTGTGCGGCAAAAATTGAGAAGTTATAAATATTTTATGATTAAAAAAACATTAATAATTTTTTTTCTTGTATTTAGTCCAATCACAGCATGCTCTACACTAAGTGAATTAAATGAAAGAGCAAAGGGTGACGGGGTTCCTTACATTCCTGGAATTTAATTTATAAAATTCTTGTCGAATTTATAATTTAATATAAATGCAAAACTAGTGCCGCGTTAGCTCATTTGGTAGAGCAGTTGATTTGTAATCATCAGGTAGTCAGTTCGATTCCGACACGCGGCACCACCTTAATAATATTTATGTTGAGTAAAAATGATATAAAGCTATCGATGTTGCATTAGAAACATTCAAACTATCAATTTCAAATTTTAAATTATTTTTCATGTTTATCTGCATTATTTCATCACATTCCTTTTTTACTAATTCTCTGATACCTTTTCCTTCAGAACCAAAAACTAATACTGATTTTTGTGAAAAATTTAATTTTGAATTTTTATTTTTCGAACTGTCAAAGCCATAAATCCAATAATTATTTTTTTTAAGAAAAGAGATAGCTCTTCTAATATTTGTCACTCTAATATAATTTACAATTTCTGCTGCACCTGAAGCTGATTTGTAAAGTGATGAAGTCAATTCTGGTGAATTATCTTTGCCAACTATAATTCCTTCACAATCAAATAATGCACATGATCTCATTATTGAGCCAATATTTTGAGGGTCAGTTACTTGATCTAAAATTAAAATTACTGATTTTGTTTTTTTAGCTTCTATTTTTACAAATTCTTCTAAACCAGGCCTAGCAAAGTCTTTTGTTTTTAGAACTACTCCCTGTGTTGTGTTATCGTTTCCAAATCTCCTTGTGAATTCATTTTGAGGAAGAATGGTAATTTTTTGCATTTTAGATTCATATTTTTTGGAAAAATGGATCTGATTTTTAGTAATTATTAGCTCAATATGCTTTCTTTTATCATTTTGGAGTGCTGCTTTAACAGAATGTTGACCAAAAATTGTATGAATTCCTTGATTTTTAATAGATTTATTGTTTCTAAACTTACTCATGGTTTAATATCACAGATTTGTCCAATTAATACAATCTAGATATGTACAAAATGGCATTTTTTGTCTAAAAGGCCGTTGCTTTTACGAGTATACGTATTTTGCAAAGGTGAAGCTGCTGTTTTAGATTGACATATATACTAATTTATTAGTATTGGCCAACTTCTTCAAACGGAGGGGTGGTCGAGTGGTTAAAGGCAGCGGACTGTAAATCCGCCCGCGTGAGCGTACGTAGGTTCGAATCCTACCCCCTCCACCATTATGGAGGTAATGGGATGAAAGCATTAAAGTGAGTGTGTGAAGCAGTCAGTTTAGTTGCGGGTGTAGCTTAGTGGTAAAGCTCCAGCCTTCCAAGCTGGCTACGAGGGTTCGATTCCCTTCACCCGCTCCATAACAAAAAATTATTGGGGTAAAAAAAATGGCTAAAGCAAAATTCGAAAGAAATAAACCGCATTGTAACATAGGAACTGTTGGTCACGTTGACCATGGTAAAACAACATTGACTGCTGCTATAACAAAAATATTAGCAGAGACGGGTGGAGCAGAATTTACAGATTATGCAAATATAGATAAAGCACCTGAAGAAAGAGAACGTGGTATTACAATATCTACCGCGCACGTTGAATATGAAACTGAAGCAAGACACTATGCTCATGTAGATTGTCCTGGACACGCAGACTATGTTAAAAACATGATTACTGGTGCAGCTCAAATGGATGGTGGTATTTTAGTTGTTAATGCAGCTGACGGACCAATGCCTCAAACAAGAGAACATATACTTTTAGCTAGACAGGTTGGTGTACCGGCTCTTGTTGTATACATGAACAAAGTTGATCAAGTAGATGACAAAGAATTAATTGATCTAGTTGAAATGGAAATTAGAGAACTTCTTACTTCATATGAATTCCCAGGTGATACTATCCCAATCATTAAGGGTTCAGCTTTAGCAGCTCTTGAAGGTAGAGACGATGAAATTGGAAAAAATTCAATTATGGAATTAATGAAAGCAGTTGATGAACACATACCACAACCTAGCCGACCTGTAGATCAGCCTTTCTTAATGCCAGTTGAGGATGTATTTTCAATTTCTGGAAGAGGTACAGTTGTAACTGGAAGAATTGAACAAGGTCAAGTTAAAGTTGGAGAGGAAATCGAGATCCTAGGAATAAGAGATCCTCAAAAAACTACTTGTACTGGAGTTGAGATGTTTAGAAAACTTCTAGATTCTGGTGAAGCTGGAGATAATGTTGGTGTTCTTCTTCGTGGAACAAAAAGAGAAGAAGTTGAACGTGGTCAAGTATTAGCAAAACCAGGTTCAATAAAACCACATACAAAATTTAAAGCAGAAGCGTATGTATTAAAAAAAGAAGAGGGTGGAAGACATACCCCATTCTTTTCAAATTACAGACCTCAATTCTACTTTAGAACAACTGATGTAACTGGAACAATTAAATTACCAGAAGGAACCGAAATGGTAATGCCTGGTGATAATATTGCTATGGAAGTTACTCTTTTGTCTCCAATTGCAATGGATAAAGGTTTAAAATTTGCAATTAGAGAAGGTGGAAGAACAGTTGGCGCTGGAGTTGTTGCTGAAATTATTGAATAGTTTTAGGGACCGCTCTATCAGTTAGCCATTACTTATTAGGAGTGTAGCTCAACTGGTAGAGCACCGGTCTCCAAAACCGGGGGCTGCGGGTTCAAGTCCTGCCACTCCTGCCAAGAGAAACGAAAATATGAATATTGAAAAAAAGAAAACATCACCTGCTCTTTTTGTAAGACAAGTTAGACAAGAATTACAAAAAGTGACATGGCCTCAAAGAAGAGATACATTTATTTCTTCTGCAATAGTCATATTATTAATAATATTGTTTTCATTATTTTTTCTTTTAACTGATCAAATATGGTCTTATTCAATAAGAAAAATAATTGAAATAGGTTCGGGTTTTTAATGAATAAAGCAAGATGGTACGTTCTACATGCCTACTCAGGTTATGAAAAAAAAGTTGCTGACAGCATTCTAGACCAAGCAACAAAACTTGGTATTAAAGAACATATCGAAGAAATATCTGTTCCAGTTCAAAACGTTGTTGAAGTTAAAAGAGGTGTAAGGGTTAATACAGAAAGAAAAATATTTCCTGGCTATATACTTATTAAAATGAGCTTAAATGATGATACTTGGCATATTATTAAAACAACTCCTAAGTTAAGTGGTTTTTTAGGTAATAAAGGTACACCAATTCCAATTAGTAATGCCGAAGCAAAGAGGATATCTGAACAAGTTATTGATGGCGTAGAAAAATCAAGACCTGCAATAATGTATGATGTTGGAGAACAAGTAAAAGTAATTGATGGACCTTTTGCATCATTTAATGGAGAGGTCGAACAAATAGATGAAGATAAAGCAAGATTAAGAGTAGCAGTTTCAATTTTTGGAAGATCTACACCTGTTGATTTAGAATATTCTCAGGTAGAAAAGGTATAAACTATGGCTAAAGAAATTTTAGGTTTAATTAAATTACAAATTCCTGCTGGAGGAGCCAATCCTTCACCCCCCGTTGGTCCTGCCCTTGGACAAAGAGGTCTCAACATAATGGATTTTTGTAAAGCTTTTAATGATAAAACAAAAGATTTAGAAAAAGGTGCTCCAATTCCAGTCATTATTACAGCATACAAAGATAGAAGTTTTGATTTTACTACAAAATTACCGCCAGTAAGTTTTTATCTAAAAAAAGCAGCAAAAATCAAAAAAGGAAATTCAACCCCTGGAAGATCATTAGTAGGCAAAGTCTCAATGCAAGATATTGAAAAAATTGCCAAAGAAAAAATGCAAGATTTAAATGCTATTGATCTAGATGGAGCAATGAACATGGTTAAAGGATCTGCCGTTTCAATGGGTATGGAGGTAGTGGGTTAATGAAAATAACAAAAAATAGAAAACAAATGTTAAATAATTTTGACACTACAAAGGTTTACGAACCACTAGAAGCAATTAAAATTTTAAAAGAAAAATCGTACGTTAAATTTAAAGAAACTATAGATGTTTCAATCAATCTCGGAATTGATAGTAACAAAACTGATCAAAATATTAAGGGTGTCGTAAATCTTCCTAATGGAACAGGAAAAACTGTAAAAGTTGCAGTAATTGCAAATGATGACAAACAAAAAGATGCAAAAAGTAATGGTGCCGATTTGGTAGGGAGTGATGATTTGATTGAAACAATTTCTAAATCAAAAATTGAATTTGATGTTTTAATTGCTACTCCAGATATGATGCCTAAATTAGGTAAGGTGGCAAAAATACTTGGTCCAAAAGGATTAATGCCAAATCCTAAACTTGGAACTGTAACTAACGAAATTTCTCAATCAGTAAAAGACGCTAAGTCAGGTCAAGTCAAATTCAAAAATGATAAATCTGGTATCGTTCATGCTGGTGTTGGCAAACTAGATTTTAGCGAAGAAGATTTGTTAGAAAATATTAAAACATTTTATTCTTCAGTAAGTAAAAGTAAACCTGATACTGTTAAGGGTTCTTTTATAAAAAAGGTTACCATAGCTTCAACTATGGGAGTTGGATTAAATATTAACCAAGCTAGCTTGCGTTAATTAATCCAAAAGATGATCTTTGATCATCACCTGTCAAAGACTGCAGGAGCTTTTAGCTTAATTTCCTGCATAGACTGAAGCGAGTTATTGATTTGCTTCTTGACAGGCTTTAAATTAGTTTGATGGGCAAACTAGTTTTAGCTAATATTGGATCTTCTTGATCCAATTAAAACCGAGGTTGACGTGAAACGTTCTGAAAAAAAAGATTTTGTAAGTAATCTTAAAGAAGACTTTTCAAATGCTACTTCTGTAATTGTGGCTGAATATTCTGGTCTAACAGTTACTGAAACAGAGCAAATTAGAAAAGAAATGAGAGATAACGGAGCAAAATTTAAAGTAACTAAGAACAGACTCACTAAACTTGCTATATCCGAAACTCAATTTAAAGAAATTTCTGGATTTTTCAAAGGACCAACAGCAATTGCTTATTCTGATGATGCGGTAGCACCAGCTAAAGTAGCTGTTAATTTTGAAAAAAAATTCGAAAATTTCAAAATTATTGGCGGGGGCTATAATGGGGAAAAAATTGATAGAGATAAAATTGATTTTCTTGCCAAATTACCTTCACTAGATGAGTTAAGAGGAAAAATTATTGGGTTAATATCTGCGCCTGCTCAAAAGATAGCTTCAATTACAATTGAACCTGGAGCACAGATTGCAAGATTAATTAGCTCAAATAGTAGCAATAAACAAGAGTCGAACTAGGTAAATAAGGAGAAATAAATGGCTGATTTGAATAAAATTGTTGAGGACCTTTCTTCCCTTACTGTTCTTGAGGCTGCTGAATTAAGCAAGCTGCTTGAAGATAAATGGGGCGTGTCTGCAGCTGCACCAGTCGCAGTAGCAGCAGCTCCTGCAGCAGGAGGTGGCGAAGCTGCTGCTGAGGAGAAAACAGAATTTGATTTAGAATTAACTGAATCTGGATCAAATAAAATTGCTGTAATTAAGGAAGTAAGAACTATTACAGGATTGGGTCTTAAGGAGGCAAAAGATCTTGTAGAGGGAGCTCCTAAACCATTGAAACAAGGTGTTAAAAAAGAAGAAGCTGAAGAAATGAAAAAAGCATTAGAAACAGCTGGCGCAAAAGTTACACTTAAATAAAATACAATGTAGGCCTTTAAGGCCTACATTATAATAAATACTATATGAAGGAGAAAAAGTGAGTTTAGACCATATAAATTTCAAAAAAATAAGAAAATCTTTTGGTAAAATTCCTCTAGTTACGTCATTGCCAAACTTAGTAGAGGTTCAAAAAAGATCTTTTGACAGTTTTTTACAGTTAAACATCGATCCTGAAAAAAGGGAAAATATAGGTCTTCATTCAGTCTTTAAATCTGTGTTTCCAATACATGATTATACGGAGAGAGCTACAGTAGATTATGTAAGTTATAATTTAGGGGTTCCAAAATATGATGTTGAAGAGTGCTCACAAAGAGGTATGACGTATGGTACTCCTCTTTTAGTAAACTTTCGACTCATAATTTGGGATATAGATGAGATTGCCGGTACAAAGTCAGTAAGGGATATAAAGGAACAAGAAGTTTACATGGGGGATATTCCTCTTATGACCAAAAATGCTACTTTTGTTGTTAATGGTACAGAGAGAGTCGTAGTAAGTCAAATGCATAGATCTCCAGGAGTTTTTTTTGATCATGACTTTGGGAAGACTCATACAAGTGGTAAATATTTATTTAACGCTAGAATAATTCCTTACAGAGGATCTTGGTTAGATTTTGAGCATGATGCTAAAAATAATATTCATGCAAGAATTGATAGAAAAAGAAAGTTTCCAGTAACAACTTTATTTAAATGTCTTCTAAGTAATCTATCTGAAGAATACATTCAAGAATGTGAAAAAAATAAAATAGAACCAGATTCTAAAAAAATTCTTGGTATGACGGGAGAGGAGATACTATCTTTATTTTATCAAAATATATCTTATAAAAAAAATGAATTTGGGTGGTCATTTAAATCTGATCTATCTTTCTTTAAAGCTAAAATTTTGAATTATGACCTTTTTGATTCTAAAAATGGTAAAATGCTTTTAAGTAAAGGCACAAAAGTAAATCAAAAGGTAATTAATGATTTAAAAAAGAAAAATATAACAAACCTAACTATTAGTGAAGAATCTCTTTTGGGTTTTTACTTGTCCTCAGATATTATAGATGAAAATACGGGTAAAATTTACTTTGAAGCGGGATACGAAATAGATGAATTATTTATTGATTTTGTTAAGGAATACAAAGTAAACAAAATTGATATCTTAAAAACTGATAATATTGAAATAGGTTCTTATATAAGAAATACACTTCAGCTGGATAAAGCAAGATCACGAGAAGAGGCATTATTTGAAGTTTTCAAAATACTAAGACCAGGAGAACCACCAACAATTGAAACTGCAGAAAATCTTTTTAATAACCTTTTTTTTAATGCAGATAGATATGATCTATCATCAGTGGGTAGATTAAAAATAAATGCTAAATTTAAAAGTAACACTTCTATTGAAAAAAGAGTTCTCGACAAAAAAGATATTTTAGATGTTGTGCAACACATGCATAATCTAATTGATGGTAAAGGTGAAATAGACGATATTGATCATTTAGCTAATAGAAGAGTAAGATCAGTTGGTGAATTGTTAGAAAACCAATATCGCATAGGTCTTTTAAAAATGGATAGAGCAATTAAAGAAAGACTAAGTTCCTTAGAAGTTGATAACATAATGCCTCAAGATGTTGTTAATGCAAAACCAGTGGTATCCTCTATAAAAGAATTTTTTGGATTAAGTCAGCTCAGCCAATTTATGGATCAAACAAATCCATTAAGTGAGATTACACATAAAAGAAGAGTATCGGCATTAGGTCCAGGTGGTCTTAATAGAGAAAGAGCAGGTTTTGAAGTTAGAGATGTTCATCAAACTCATTACGGTAGAATATGTCCGATAGAGACTCCTGAGGGAGCAAATATTGGATTAATAAACAGTCTAGCATCTTATTCTAGAATAAACAAATATGGTTTTATTGAAACACCTTACAGAATAGTCAACTCAGGTAAGGTCACAGAGAAAGTAATTTATTTAAGCGCAATTGATGAAGAAGATTTTGTAATTGCTCAGGCGAACGCAGAAGTTGATCCAAAAGGTAAATTTGCCAATCAAATTGTTAGTTGTAGAAAAAATGGAGAATTTATAAATGTTGATGTTGATGCAATTGACCTGATGGATGTCTCTCCACAGCAATTAGTATCAGTAGCATCTTCATTAATTCCTTTTTTAGAAAATGATGATGCAAACAGAGCTTTAATGGGATCTAATATGATGAGACAAGCTGTTCCACTCATTAATCCTAAAGCCCCTCTTGTAGGCACAGGGATGGAGTACACTGTAGCTAAAGATAGTGGTTCTACTATTGTTGCAAAAAGAGAAGGTGTAGTTGATCAACTTGATGCAAATAGAATAGTTATTAGAATTACTGATAAAAATGATAAATCGTTAAATAAAATTGACATTTATAATTTAGCAAAATTTCAAAGATCAAATCAAAACACATGTATAACTCAACGCCCTCTTGTAAATGTTGGTGATAAAGTTTCCAAAAACCAAGTAATTGCAGACGGTCCAGCAACTGATTTAGGTGAGCTTGCATTAGGAAGAAATGTATTAGCTGCGTTTATGCCTTGGAATGGATATAATTTTGAAGATTCTATTCTAATATCTGAAAAAGTTGTTCAGGATGATGTTTTTACATCAATTCATGTTGAGGAGTTTGAGGTAATGTCAAGAGACACAAAACTTGGACCTGAAGAGATTACTAGAGATATTCCAAATGCTAGTGAAGAAATGCTTGTTAATTTAGATGAGACAGGAATTGTTTATGTGGGTGCAGAAGTTAATTCAGGCGATATACTAGTTGGTAAGGTAACTCCTAAAGGAGAATCTCCAATGACACCTGAAGAAAAACTCTTAAGAGCAATTTTTGGTGAAAAAGCAGCAGATGTAAAAGACACAAGTCTAAGAGTACCTCCGGGTGTTAAAGGAACTATTGTTGAAATAAGAGTATTTTCTAGAAGAGGTATTGAAAAAGATGAAAGAGCAATAAGTATAGAAAATCATCAAATTGAAGTAATTGCTCGTGACAGAGATGATGAACTAATAATATTAGAAAAAAGTTTTGGTAACCATTTACGTGAATTATTAAGTAACCAGACTTTTGTCTCAGGTATTCAAGGGTTTACAAAAAATTCTAATATTAAATACGAAGAAATAGAAAATTTATCACTAAACGACTTATTAAAAATTAATATTACAGATGAAAAAAGAACTGATCAAATAGATTCTCTTGTTAAAAACTATGAAAATCAACTTGGAAATATAAGACAGAAATTTGAGAATAAGATAGATAAAATTCAAAGTGGAGATGAGCTGCTTCCAGGTGTTCTTAAATTAATAAAAGTATTTATTTCAGTTAAAAGAAAACTCCAACCGGGAGATAAAATGGCTGGAAGACATGGTAACAAAGGAGTTATTTCCAAAATTTGTCCAGTTGAAGACATGCCTTACCTTGAAGATGGAACTCCAGTTGATATTGTTTTAAATCCCCTAGGCGTGCCTAGCAGAATGAACATTGGTCAAATTTTAGAAACTCATTTAGGATGGGCATCAGCATCATTAGGTAGACAAGTTAATGATATGTTAAATAAATTAAAATCTGAAGGCCAGACTGATAACTTGAGAGAAAAGCTATTAGATATTTATAGTGCAGAAAAACATCAAAAGGTTATAAAAAATATGAATGATGATGAAATTCTTGATTTAGGTAATAATTTAAAAGAAGGGATACCTTTTGCTACTCCAGTATTTGATGGCGCTAAAGAAAAAGATATAACAAATTTATTATCTAAATCAGGTGTCTCCAATACTGGTCAAGAAACTTTGTATGATGGCATGACAGGTAAAAAATTTGAGAGACCCGTTACAGTTGGATATATGTATATGTTAAAACTTCATCATTTAGTTGATGAAAAAATTCACGCTAGATCTATTGGCCCTTATAGTTTAGTGACTCAACAACCATTAGGTGGAAAAGCACAATTTGGAGGACAAAGATTTGGTGAAATGGAAGTGTGGGCTTTAGAAGCATATGGAGCCGCATATACTCTTCAAGAAATTTTAACAATTAAGTCAGACGACGTTGCTGGTAGAACCAAAGTTTATGAATCAATTGTTAAAGGTGATAATAATTTTGAATCAGGCACTCCTGAGTCTTTCAATGTTATGGTAAAGGAACTAAGATCTCTTGGTTTAAATTTAGATTTTAAAGAAAATCTAAAAGAAAATAACTTAACTAATTTAATAGGTTCAAATGAATAAAGAATTAACAAATATATTTAATCAAAATCTTGGTGTTCAAAACTTTAACAGCCTTAAAATATCTATTGCAAGCCCTGAAGATATCAGATCGTGGTCATTTGGAGAAATTAGAAAACCTGAAACTATAAATTATAGAACATTTAAGCCAGAGAAAGACGGACTTTTTTGTTCTAGAATTTTTGGTCCTGTAAAGGACTACGAGTGTCTATGTGGTAAATATAAAAGAATGAAGTTTAGAGGTATAATTTGTGAAAAATGTGGAGTAGAAGTTACACTTTCTAAAGTTAGAAGGGATAGAATGGGGCATATAGAATTAGCTGCTCCAGTGTCTCACATATGGTTCATGAAATCTTTACCAAGCAGAATTGCTACTTTATTAGATATGACCATAAAAAATCTTGAGAAAGTTTTATATTTTGAACAATTTATAGTTGTTGAACCAGGTCTAACTGATCTTAAAAAAGGTGAGATAATTTCTGAAGAGCAATATATTGATTACCAAGATGAGTACGGGGAAGACTCCTTCAGTGCTGCAATTGGAGCTGAAGCAATCGAGCAAATGCTTATTAGTATTGATTTAGAATCAGATTATAATCAATTAAAAATTGACCTGACTGAAACTAAATCAGAATTAAAGAAAACAAAAATAACTAAAAGATTAAAACTAATCGAATCCTTTTTATCTTCAAAAAATAAACCCGAATGGATGATTCTTAGAGTTTTACCTGTAATACCTCCCGAATTAAGACCTTTAGTTCCCTTGGATGGAGGAAGATTTGCAACTAGTGATCTAAATGATCTTTATAGAAGAGTAATCAACAGAAATAATCGTTTAAAAAGACTAATTGATCTGAGAGCACCAGATATAATTATTAGAAATGAAAAAAGAATGCTTCAGGAATCTGTAGATGCATTATTTGATAATGGTAGAAGAGGTAGAGTAATAACTTCAACTAATAAAAGACCTCTAAAGTCTCTATCTGACATGCTAAAAGGAAAACAAGGTAGATTTAGACAAAATCTTCTAGGAAAAAGAGTAGATTATTCAGGTAGATCAGTAATTGTTGTTGGTCCTAATCTTAAATTACATCAATGTGGAATTCCAAAAAAAATGGCACTTGAGCTTTTTAAACCATTTATATTTCATAAATTAGACATTTATGGATGGGCTAACACAATTAAAGCAGCAAAAAAACTAGTTGAAAAAGAGGACCCCAGAGTATGGGATATTTTAGAAGATGTAATTAGGGAGCATCCTATTCTTTTAAATAGAGCGCCAACTTTACATAGGCTTGGCATTCAGGCTTTTGAACCCATTCTGATTGAAGGTAAATCAATCCAATTACATCCATTGGTGTGTACAGCATTTAATGCTGACTTTGATGGTGATCAAATGGCTGTTCACGTTCCTCTTAGTCTCGAAGCTCAGCTTGAAGCAAGAGTACTTATGATGAGTACAAATAACATTCTACATCCAGCAAGTGGCAAACCAATTATCGTTCCTTCTCAGGATATTATTTTAGGAATTTATTATTTATCAATAATGAGAGAAAAACAGATTGGAGAAGGTCGGAATTTTATAGATCTTAATGAAATATTAAAAGCATTAGAAAACGGCGATGTAAGTCTTCATACTAAAATTAACGCCAGAATTATAAATAGTGATGGTGATAATTTAATAATAACGACTACTCCAGGAAGAATGATTTTAGGAAACATTTTACCAAGGAATAAAAATATAAATTATGAAATGATAAACAAAATATTAACTAAAAAAGAAGTTAGTAATATTATTGATACAGTTTATAGGTTTTGTGGACAAAAGGAGACTGTTTTATTTGCAGATCATATTATGCAAATAGGTTTTAAGTATGCCGCAATTGCAGGTATTTCTTTTGGAAAAGATGATTTAATTATACCATCTGATAAAGATAATCTTCTAAATGTAACTCAAGAAAAAGTTCAAGAGTATGAGAATCAATACCAAGATGGATTAATTACCCAAGGTGAAAAGTATAACAAAGTAGTGGACGCATGGTCAGAATGCACAAATAAAGTTGCTGATAAAATGCTTGATGTTATATCTTCACCTTCAGATGATCAACCAATCAATTCGGTATATATGATGGCCCATTCTGGAGCAAGGGGATCAGCTGCACAATTAAAACAACTTTCAGGAATGAGAGGTTTAATGGCTAAGCCTTCTGGTGAAATCATTGAGAATCCAATTAAATCAAATTTTAAAGAAGGTTTATCAGTTCTTGAATACTTTACCTCCACCCATGGAGCGCGTAAAGGGTTGGCTGATACTGCATTAAAAACTGCAAGTAGCGGTTATTTAACCCGTAGATTAGTTGATGTTGCTCAAGATGCTGTTATTCGAGAAGTTGATTGCAATACATCTAATGGTGTTATTGTTGAAGAAATAGTTGAGTCTGGAAATATTACGTCACCGCTTACAGAGAGAGTATTAGGTAGAACTCCTGTTAGTGAAGTAATAGATGAAAGTAAAAACATTATTGTTAATGCTGGTGAAATAATCTCTGAAAAACATTTAGATCCCATTGCAAAGCTAGGTATCAGATCATTAAAAATTAGATCAGTTTTGACTTGTGAAACCGAGGATGGCATTTGCTCAAAATGTTATGGTAGAGATCTTGCTAGAGGAACTCCAGTTAACCTTGGAGAAGCAGTAGGTATTATTGCGGCTCAATCCATCGGAGAACCTGGGACACAACTTACAATGAGAACTTTTCACATTGGAGGAGCAGCAAGTTCGTCAGTTGAACAGTCTAATGCAACTTCTCCAATTTCTGGAAATGTTAAATTAGAAAATATTCAAATTATTGAAGACAAATTTAAAAATAAAATCGTTTTAAGTAGGAATGGTAAAATTAAAATTGTTGATGAAAATTCTGATAAATATTCATCAAATATTCCTTTTGGTTCTAAGCTTCTTGTGAATGAAGGAGACAAAGTTAAAAATAATCAATTATTAGCTGAATGGGATCCATACACCCTACCAATAATAGCTGAAAGAAATGGATTTGTGAGATATGTTGATTTAAAACAAGGTATTTCTTTTAGAGAATCTATTGATGATACGACAGGAATATCTAGTAAGGTAGTAATTGATTGGAGTCAAAATCAAAAAAGTAAAAATTTTAAACCAGCTATTAATATTGCAAGTGAACTATCTGATTTAAAGGATGATGACTTAAATATTTCCAACTATCCTATGTCGATTGATTCAATACTTGGAGTAGAGGATGGCCAGGAGGTATCAGCAGGTCAGGTTATTGCAAGAATTCCAAAAGAATCTTCAAAAACTAAAGATATCACAGGAGGATTACCAAGGGTTGCTGAGCTATTTGAAGCAAGAAAACCTAAAGATCCCGCAATAATGTGTGAAATTGATGGCAAGATATCTTTTGGTAAAGATTACAAAAATAAAAGAAGGGTCATTATTACATCTTTAGATGAAAAAGACACATTTGAATTACTAATTCCAAGATCAAAATACTTAAATGTTCAAGAAGGAGATTTTGTTAAGAAAGGTGATATTCTTGTGGAAGGCACACCCGTTCCTCACGATATATTAAGAATATTAGGTGTTGAGGAGCTAGCTAGGTATTTAGTTAAGGAGGTTCAATCAGTATACAAACTTCAAGGTGTTTATATAAATGATAAGCATATTGAAACAATAGCTAGACAAATGCTTCAAAAAGTTCTCATTAAAGATCCAGGTGAATCCAATTTAATCGCTGGAGAACAAATTCAAAGAAGAGATGCACTTAAATTAAATAAAATTTTGAATGAAAAAGGAAAAAAAGTAATTGAATTTGAGCCTGTTTTATTAGGAATTACTAAAGCTAGTTTACAAACTGGCTCTTTTATTTCTGCTGCATCTTTCCAAGAAACAACAAAAGTGTTAACTGATGCTGCTACACTAGGTAAAATTGATCCATTAAATGGCCTAAAGGAGAATGTAATTGTTGGAAGGCTAATCCCTGCTGGAACTGGTAAAATGACAACAGATTATGAAAATCTTGCAATTGAAAGAGATAATGAAGTAATTAGTAATGATGAGGCAGAAAATATCGAAAATTAGTAATTTTTTCTTATATATGCTTGACTTTATCCCCATCAATTAATAAAGACCCCTACGATTTGTTAAAGGTCGTGGATTAGATTCCAAACACTTAACTAAAAGGACAAAATGCCAACTATTAACCAACTTGTTAGAAAAGGTAGATCTGCTGTTAAAAAAAGGAATAAAGTTCCTGCATTAGATAAGAGTCCTCAAAAGAGAGGTGTTTGTACTAGGGTGTACACTACAACACCAAAGAAACCTAATTCTGCATTACGGAAAGTAGCAAGAGTAAAACTGACTAATGGTCAGGAGGTTTCTGCATATATTCCTGGAGAAGGTCATAATCTTCAAGAACATTCGGTTGTTTTAATTAGAGGTGGAAGAGTCAAAGATCTTCCCGGTGTAAGATATCATATTTTAAGAGGAACACTTGATACACAAGGTGTTTCTTCAAGAAAACAAAGGCGCTCACTTTATGGTGCTAAACGTCCTAAGTAGTCATGTCTAGAAGAAGAGCAGCTGAAAAAAGAACCATATTACCAGATCATAAATACAAGGATTTGGTTTTGGCAAAATTTATGAACAGGATTATGTTGGATGGAAAAAAATCTACTTCAGAAAGAATAGTATATGGAGCTTTTGATATTGTTTCAAAAAAAACAGATAAAACTCCAATTGATTTTTTTCATGAAGCTTTAAATAACGTAAAACCTGCACTAGAAGTTAGGTCTAGAAGAGTTGGTGGTGCAACATACCAAGTTCCAATGGAAGTAAGGCCAAAAAGAGCACAGACTTTAGCAATGAAATGGATTGTTGATTCAGCAACAAAAAGAAATGAGAAAACTATGCGAGAAAGAGTTGCAAATGAAATAATCGATGCATTTAATAACAAGGGTAACGCTGTAAAGAAAAGAGAAGAGACTCATAAAATGGCTGATGCTAATAGAGCCTTCTCACATTTTAGGTGGTAAAGAAATTATGACCAGGTCTCACGAATTATCTAAATACAGAAATATTGGCATTATGGCTCATATTGATGCAGGAAAAACTACAACTACAGAAAGAATTTTATATTATACTGGTAAATCTCATAAAATTGGAGAGGTTCATGATGGTGCTGCTACTATGGACTGGATGGAACAAGAGCAAGAAAGAGGTATCACAATTACTTCTGCTGCAACAACCTGTTTTTGGAATGATCACAGAATAAATATTATAGATACACCAGGGCATGTTGATTTTACAATTGAAGTTGAAAGATCATTAAAAGTTTTAGATGGAGCAGTAGCAGTATTTGATGGAGTTGCAGGAGTTGAGCCTCAATCAGAAACTGTTTGGAGACAGGCTGATAAATATAAAGTTCCTAGAATGTGTTTTGTTAACAAATTAGATAGAACAGGTGCGAATTTCTTTATGTGTGTTGATATGATATCAGAACGTTTAGGATCTTACCCTCTTGTTACCCAGCTTCCAATAGGGATTGAAAGTAGTTTAAAAGGCGTTGTTGATTTGGTTTCTAACAAAGCAATTGTTTGGCAAGATGAAAGCTTAGGAGCAAAGTTTGATATAGTCGATATACCAGATGATCTTAAAGATCAATCCGAAGAATACAGATTAAAATTGATTGAAAAAGTTGTTGAAGAAGATGATTCTATTATGGAAAAATACCTTGAAGGTAATGAACCATCTATTGAAGAATTAAAATCATGCATAAGGAAAGGCACATTAAAAGGATCATTTGTCCCAGTTCTAACAGGATCAGCTTTTAAAAATAAAGGTGTTCAACCACTTTTAGACGCTGTAATTGATTACATGCCATCTCCAACTGATGTTGCAAATGTTAAAGGTGTAGATGTCAATGATGATACCAAAGAGTTAACAAGAAAGTGCGAAGATGATGAACCATTTAGCGCTCTTGCATTTAAAATAATGACAGATCCTTTCGTAGGAAGTTTAACATTTGCTAGAATTTATTCTGGTACAATTAATACAAAGGATTCAGTTCTAAATTCAAACTCCGGTAAAAAAGAAAATATCGGTAGAATGTTATTAATGCATGCAAATAACAGAGAGGAAATAAAAACTGCTAATGCTGGAGATATAGTTGCTTTAGTAGGCTTAAAAGATGTTACAACTGGAGAAACTTTATGCGCATCAGATAATCCAATTGTACTAGAAAAAATGGATTTCCCTGATCCCGTGATTGAAGTAGCAGTTGAACCAAAAACTAAAGTAGATCATGAAAAAATGGGTCAGGCTCTTGGCAGACTCGCACAAGAAGATCCAAGCTTTAGAGTAACAACTGATCATGAAAGTGGACAAACTATTATAAAGGGAATGGGCGAACTTCATCTTGAAATACTAGTCGATAGAATGAAGAGAGAATTTAAAGTAGAAGCAAATGTTGGCGCTCCACAAGTTGCATATAGGGAAACTATTTCAAACTCATATGATGTCGATTATACTCATAAAAAACAATCAGGTGGCGCAGGTCAATTTGCTAGAGTAAAAATAAAATTTGAACCAGGAGATCCAGGAAGTGGGTATGAGTTTATAAATCAAATTAAAGGCGGTAATATTCCAACAGAGCATATACCTGGAGTTGAGAAAGGTTTGATTGCTCAACAACAAACAGGAGTTATTGCAGGTTTTCCATGTATAGATTTTAAAGCTACACTATACGATGGAGCATATCACGATGTTGATTCAAGTGTTTTAGCTTTTGAAATAGCAGCTAGAGCTGCATTTAGAGAAGGTATTTCTAAAGCAAAGCCAGTACTTCTTGAGCCTATGATGAAGGTTGAAGTTGTAACACCGGAAGAGTATATGGGTGATGTCATCGGAGATCTTAATAGTAGGAGAGGTCAGGTCCAAGAAATGTCAACAAGAGGTAATGCAAATGTCGTGGATGCAATGGTACCTCTTGCAAATATGTTTGGCTACGTAAATAATCTTAGATCTTTATCTCAAGGAAGAGCTAACTATACAATGCAATTTGATCATTATGAAGAAGTTCCTTCTAATGTTGCAGAAGAAGTAAAGGCTAAATTAGCATAATGGACAATCAAAATATAAGAATTAGATTAAGAGGATTTGATAATTCGTTATTAGATGCAAGTACTTTAGATATTATCAATACAGCTAAAAGAACTGGAGCTAAAGTCAAAGGACCGATTCCTCTTCCAACAAGGTTTGAGCGATTTACAGTTAACAAGTCTCCACATATTGATAAAAAAAGTAGAGATCAGCTTGAAATTAGGACACATAATCGTCTTTTAGATATTATTGATCCAACACCGCAAACTGTTGATGCATTGATGAAATTAGATTTATCTGCAGGTGTAGAAGTGGATATAAAAATTTAATATGAAAAGATCAGGTTTAATTGCTACAAAAATAGGTAATAGCTCCTATTTTCAAAATGATGGCACCAATACTCATGTAACTATTTTAAAAGTTGATGAATGTATAGTATCTAAAATTAAAACAACCGAAAAAGATGGATACAATGCAGTCCAGATTGCTTCTATAGAAACAGGAAAAGATATTTCACATGTTAATAAACCTCAAAGAAAATTATTTTCTTCAATAAAAATAAAACCAAAAAAAATCTTAAAAGAATTTAGAGTTGATAGTGATAATATCTTAGATATTGGTACAAAACTCAACGCAGATCATTTTAAACCTGATCAACTTATTGATGCAAGTAGTTACTCAATTGGTAAAGGATTTGCTGGTGTAATGAAAAGACATAATTTTGGCGGGTTAAGAGCGTCCCATGGTGTTTCCATATCCCATCGATCTCATGGCTCAACAGGTCAAAACCAAGATCCAGGTAGGGTCTTCAAAGGAAAAAAAATGGCTGGAAGAATGGGACACACAAAAGTGACTAAACAGAATTTAAAAATAATTGAAGTCGATAATGTAAATAATATTTTGATTGTTAAGGGTTCAGTTCCAGGAAAAAAAAACTCAGTTATTTTTTTAAAAGATGCAATTAAAAGGTCCTAAATGAAAAAAACAATTTTAAATCTAAAAAATAAATCTGTTGGAGATATTGAACTTGATAAAACAATCTTTGGTATAAAAAAACTTCCTGATCTTATCCATCAGTATATTAGATATCAAAATGCTAAATCAAGACAAGGTTCTCACAAAACTAAATCAAGATCAGAAGTAAGCGGCCGTAGTAAAAAACCTTTTTCACAAAAAGGTACTGGCAATGCACGACAAGGAAGTAATAAACCACCTAACTTCAGAGGCGGTGCAGTTTCAATGGGACCTGTAAACAGAGATCATTCTTTTAATTTAAATAAAAAAGAAAAAAAATTGGCTTTAAAATCAGCTTTGTCTGTTAAAGCCACCCAAGATAAAATTTTTATTATTGACACCTTTGAAGTTAAAAGTTTCAAAACGAAAGATTTATTTATGGATCTGAAAAATTTTGATTATGAATCAGCATTATTTATTTATTCTGAAAAAGGTCTAGATAATAATTTTAAATTAGCATCTTCCAATATTCCGAGAATATCTACGATAAATCAAAAAGGAGTTAACGTAAAAGATATTATTACTTTTGATAAATTATTTATTGATCAAAAATCTATAAATGAAATAACTGAGAGGCTTTCATGAAAAATTTGAAAGTAAATATTTCTCTAGAAAGAGCATACAATATTATAAAAAAACCTATAACAACTGAAAAATCTACTAATTTACAACAATTCAATCAATATTCATTTGTTGTTTCAAAAGATTCAAATTCTTCAGAAATTAAAAGTGCAATTGAAAAAATTTTTAAGGTTAAAGTAAACAAAGTTAATACATCTATAACAAGAGGCAAAGGTAAAACATTTAAAGGTCAATTTGGTTTTAGAAAAGATACAAAAAGAGCTATAGTAACGTTGGTAGAAGGTAACACTATCGACTCCTCACTGGAGATTAAATAAATGCTTATTAAATTTAAACCAACCACACCAGGATTAAGAGGCACGGTATTAGTATCCAAAAAAGAACTATCAAAAGATAAACCTCATAAATCACTTACAAAAAAAATTAAATCAACTGGCGGAAGAAATAATCAAGGTAGAATTACATCTAGAAGGATGGGTGGTGGCGTAAAAAGAAAATATAGGTTAATAGATTTTAAACGTACTAAAACTAATATTGTTGCTGAAGTTATAAGAAATGAATATGACCCTAATAGAACAGCATTTATTTCTCTACTAAAATATGAGGATGGTGAACATAGATATATAATTTCACCTAAAAATATTAAAATTGGAGAAAAAATTATTTCTGGAGATAATGTTGCTATAAAAAATGGAAATTGTTTACCAATTAATAATATACCAGTTGGTACGAATGTTCATAATATAGAACTTAAGCCAGGAGCTGGTGCACAATTAATTAGATCAGCAGGTACTTCTGCCCAAATAGTTTCAAAAGAACAACCTTATGTACAAATCAAATTAATTTCAGGTGAAATAAGACATATTAATAAAAATTGTAAGGCGACTATAGGAGAGGTGTCTAATTCTGATCAAAAGAATATAAAATTAGGAAAAGCTGGTAGAAAAAGATACTTGGGTTTCAGGCCTAAAGTCAGAGGAGTTGTAATGAATCCTGTAGATCATCCTCATGGAGGTGGTGAAGGTAGAACCTCTGGAGGAAGAGATCCCGTCACACCTTGGGGAGTATCCACTAAAGGTAAAAAAACAAGAAATAATAGAAAAACAGATATATTTATAATTAAGAGGAAAAAGAAATAATGACAAGATCTATTTGGAAAGGGCCATTTGTTGATAATAGTTTAATCAAAAAAGCAGAAAAATTATCACAATCTGGAAGAAAAGAAGTTTTAAAAACATGGTCAAGAAGATCTACAATACTTCCACAGTTTGTAGGTCTAACATTTGGTGTTTATAATGGACAAAAATTTGTTCCTGTTACCGTAAATGAACAAATGGTTGGACATAAACTTGGAGAATTTTCTCCTACAAGAACATTTAAAGGGCATACAGCTGCAGATAAAAAAGCGGAACAAAAATGAATCAAAACTTAACAGCAATAGCAAAAGATAATATGGTAAGAATTAGTCCTACAAAATTATCCTTACTAGTTAATAGTATAGTTAATATGAAAGCGAGCTCCGCTATTAATCAATTACAATTCTCTTCAAAAAGAATTTCTAGAGTAATTCTTAAAGTTTTGAATGCTGCGATAGCAAATGCGGAAAATAATAAACAATTAGATATAGATAAACTTTTTGTTAAGGAAGTATATGTAGGAAAAAGTTTAAGAATGAAAAGATGGAGACCTAGGGCAAAAGGTAGAGCTGCCTCAATAATAAAACCATTTAGTAAAGTAACAATTGTTGTGGAAGAGAGAACAAAAACAAAAAAGGAAATTAAATAATGGGACAAAAAGTTAATCCTTACGGTATTAGACTTGGTATTAATAAAACTTGGTCTTCAAGATGGTTTTCAAAAAGTGAATACACAAAATTATTACATCAAGATTTAAAAATTAAAAGTTACGTAGAAAAAAAGTTAAAAAATGCAAGCATTTCCAAAATTAATATTGAACGTGCTGCAAAAAAACTAAGATTATCTATTTACAGCTCAAAACCAGGAATAATTATTGGTAAAAAAGGTGCTGATATTGAAACTTTAAAAAATGATCTATCAAATATGTCAAATCTAGAAGTCTTTTTAGATATTAAAGAAGTTAGAAAGCCTGAAGTTGAAGCAAAGTTAGTGGCTGAAAACATAGCTTCACAACTTGAAAAAAGAATCTCATTTAGAAGAGCCATGAAGAAAGCTGTTCAATCTGCAATGAGACTAGGTGCAAAAGGTGTTAAAGTTGTCTGTAGTGGAAGATTGGGTGGTGCAGAGATTGCTAGAACTGAGAAGTATCACGAAGGTAGTGTTCCTTTGCACACATTGAGAGGTGATATAGACTACGCCACTGCAGAAGCAGAGACAACATATGGTATTTGTGGAATTAAGGTATGGATAAATAAAGGTGAAATATTACTGAAAGATCCATATGCAAGTGAAAAAAAACAAATTGACCAAGGGAGTGTTAGATAATGAACATGTTATCTCCGAAAAAAACTAAGTACAGAAAACAATTTAAAGGTCGAATACATGGAAATTCTAAGGGAAATTTTTCTCTTAATTATGGTAGTTTCGGCTTAAAAGCAATGGAACCAGAAAGAGTAACTTCAAGGCAAATAGAAGCTGCAAGAAAGGCGATTACCAGATATTTAAAAAGAGCTGGTAGAATGTGGATTAGAATTTTTCCTGATGTACCAGTATCTAAAAAACCTGCTGAAGTTAGAATGGGTAAAGGAAAAGGATCTATAGAGTATTGGGCCTGTAGGGTTAAACCAGGAAGGATTATGTTTGAGGTTGATGGTGTTAATGTTGCCGACGCAAGAAAAGCAATGACCTTAGCAGCTGCTAAGTTGCCAATTAAATGTAAATTTGTTGAGAGAAATATTTAATGAATAAAAAAACAAACATTGAAAACAAAAAAATTCATGAAGAAATTTTGAATTTAAAGAAAACACTATTAAATCTTAATTTTCAAAAATTTTCTGGTCAACTTGAAAAAACATCTCAAATTAAAAATGCAAAAAAACAGATTGCTAGATTAAAAACAAAATTATCAAATGTTGGTGGAGAAAATAATGCCTAAGAGAATCTTATCTGGAATCGTAATATCATCTAACTTAAACAAAACTATAACTGTCAATGTTACAAGAAGAATAAAACATAAACTTTACAAAAAAATTATTAGACAAACAAAAAAATATCATGCTCACGATGAAAATAACGAATTTAACGTAGGCGATACTGTCTCAATAATTGAATCAAAACCTATCTCAAAATTAAAAAAATGGAAGGTAATAGCAAACACTGGAGATAAATCATGATTCAAATGCAGTCTAAACTTTTTGTAGCTGACAATTCTGGAGCAAGAAAAATACAGTGTATAAAAGTTTTAGGTGGATCGAAAAGAAGATCTGCATCAATTGGAGATATTATAGTAGTATCAATTAAAGACGCTCTTCCAAGAGCAAAGGTTAAAAAAGGTGATGTTTATAAAGCAGTAATTGTTAGAACTTCTAAAGATTTCAAAAGATCTGATGGAACAGCTATTAGATTTGATAAAAATGCAGCCGTTTTGTTAGATAAGCAGGAGGAACCAATAGCAACAAGAATATTTGGACCTGTAACAAGAGAGCTTAGAAGTAAAAAATTTATGAAGATCATAAGTTTAGCACCTGAGGTATTATAATGGTTAAAAAATTTAAATTAAAAAAAGGTGATGAAGTTATTGTTATTACAGGAAAAGACAAAGGTAAAACAGGTAAAATACTTAAGATGCTACCAAAACAAATGAAAGCCATAGTATCTGAAAT
This sequence comes from uncultured Alphaproteobacteria bacterium, assembly GCA_902602885.1. GTDB lineage: Bacteria > Pseudomonadota > Alphaproteobacteria > HIMB59 > CACPNW01. The sequence goes on along the minus strand of CACKSM010000004.1, from coordinate 14,134 downwards.
AAACAGAGTTAAAAAAAACCAAAAGCCAGACAATAATCAACCAGGTGGGATTATTGATAAAGAAATGCCTATTCATGTCTCAAATCTTTTATTTTATGACCGAGAGCAAAATAAAGGAATAAAAGTTGGATTTAAAATAAGCAATAATAAAAAGGTAAGAATAAATAAATCATCTGGTAAGGAAATTTAAATGAGTAGATTGCTAGAACAATATAACAATAAAATTAAACAAGATTTAAAATCAAAACTTGGACTTAAAAATATTTTTGAGGTTCCTAAAATTAAAAAGATAATTTTAAATATGGGTATTGGTGAGGGAAAAGATGATTCAAAATTAATTGATAAAGCTCTCGAAGATTTGACTCTAATTTCAGGACAAAAAGCTGTTAAAACAAAATCTAAAAAAGCAATTTCAGGTTTTAAAATTAGAGAAGGCATGCCTTTAGGTGTTAAAGTTACTTTAAGAAACAAAATAATGTATGAGTTTCTTGATAGATTAGTTAATATAGCAATTCCAAGAATAAGAGACTTTAGAGGTCTAAATTCAAAAAGTTTTGATGGCAATGGTAATTTTTCAATGGGAATAAAGGAACATGTAATATTTCCTGAAATTAACTTTGATAAAGTTATAAAGACTACGGGTATGGACATAACAATTTGTACTTCAGCAAAAAATAATGATGAGGCTATAGAGCTATTAAAAAGTTTCAATATGCCTTTTAAAAATAAACAAATTAATTAAGAGGTAAAATGGCAAAACTAAGCTCAGTTCAAAAAAACTTATTTAGGCAAAAACTTATAAAAAAATTTAAGACAAAACGTGATATCCTAAAGTCTAAAATTAAGGACAAAAATATTTCATTGGAAGAAAGAATTTCTTTTCAAAATAAGTTAAACGACCTTCCAAGAAATGGTTCGGTCATTAGATATAGAAATAGATGTGAAGTTACTGGTCGACCTAGAGGAAATTATAGAAAATTTGGTTTATCAAGAATTAAATTGAGAGAACTATCAATGTCTGGTGATTTGCCAGGTGTTGTTAAGTCAAGTTGGTAGGAGAATATTATGGCTTTTAATGATTCACTTTCGGATATGCTAGCAAGAATAAAAAATGCGCATCAAGCAAAAAAAGTATCAACTATTTGTCCTAAATCAAAACTAAATATGAATGTATTAAATGTACTTAAAGATGAGGGCTATATAAGAGATTTTAAAGATATAGAGGAAAGAAAAGGAGTCGATACAATAAAAATTGAGTTAAAATATTTTAATGGAAGCCCTGTTATAAAGAAAATAAAAAGAATTTCAAAACCTGGTATCAGAAAATATTCTAAAATAAGTGAGTTAAGTAGACCATATGGAGGATTAGGGATTTCAATTCTTTCAACTCCAAAAGGTGTAATGTCAGATCAACAAGCTAAAAAAAATAATGTTGGCGGCGAAGTTTTATGTGAGGTATTTTAATGTCAAGAATAGCTAAAAATCCAATTAAAATCACAAAAGATATTGAGTGTAGTTTTAATCAAGGAATTTTTTCTGTAAAAGGTAAATTAGGTAAAATTGAAATTCCTGTAAATTCTAATTTTAACATCAATATAAAAGAGGAAGAGGTTCAAGTTGTTCCATTAAACGATAATAAAAAAGATCCAAATTGGGGAACTACACGTTCTCTAATTTCAAATTCAATAAATGGTGTAACTGATGGTTTTAGTAAAACATTAGAATTAAATGGAACTGGATATAGAGCTAGTGTTTCAGGATCTAAACTAAAATTGGAACTTGGATATAGTCATGATATTAATTTCGAAATTCCAACTGATGTAAAAATTGAGTGTCCAAAACAAAATTTAATTAAGTTAACAAGTATTAATAAAGAAAAATTAGGTGCTGCAGCTGCAAAAATACGTTCATTTAGAAAACCAGAGCCTTTTAAAGGTAAAGGAATTAAGTATATGGATGAATATATTTTTAGAAAAGAAGGTAAAAAGAAATAATTTATGAAAGATAGAAAACAAAGAGTCAGATACAAAAGTAAAAAGGTATCTAATAGAAATAGACTAAGTGTATTTAGATCAAATAACCATATCTATGCCCAACTAATAGATGATTCTAAAGGAATAACACTTGCTAGTTCATCATCTGTTGAACAAAATATAAAAGATATGAATCTTTCAAGAAAAGAAACTGCTGAAATGATCGGGAAGGCTATTGCAAAAAAAATTATATCAAAAGGTATTAATGAAGTGGCATTTGATAGAGGAAAATACAAATATCATGGTTTAATAAAAATACTTGCAGATGCTGCAAGAGTGGAAGGTCTTAATTTTTAGAGGAAATTATGTTTGAAAATGATAAAAATGATTTAAGTGAACATTTAGTAACAATTAATAGAGTTGCAAAGGTTGTCAAAGGAGGAAGAAGGTTTGGTTTCGCAGCAATTATGATTGTTGGAGATAATAAAGGGAGAGTAGGTATAGGAACAGGCAAGGCTAAAGAGGTTCCTGAAGCTGTAAGAAAAGCAACTGAAAATGCAAAAACCAAAATGATTAGAGTTCATTTAAAGGAAAATAGAACAATACATCATGACACTGTTGGCCGATTTGGAGCAGGCAAGGTAATCCTCCGAGCCGCTGCCCCTGGAACAGGAATTATAGCTGGTGGACCGATGAGAGCTCTATTTGAATCTCTTGGTATCAAAGATGTTGTCGCAAAATCTACTGGTACTTCAAACCCCCATAATATGCTCAAAGCTACACTTAATGCTTTTAAAATGTCTGAATCTCCAAAGTCAGTAGCAGAGAAAAGATCAAAAAAAATTAGCGAAATTAATAACAAACAAAATTGATTAAACATGAAAATTAACGAATTAAAATCATCACTAACCTCTAATAAAAAAAATAAAAGAAGAGGTAGAGGCTCTGGATCAGGTCTTGGTAAGACCTCAGGAAGAGGTGTAAAAGGTCAAAAGTCAAGATCTGGAGTATCAATAAATGGTTTTGAGGGTGGTCAAATGCCATTGTATAGAAGATTGCCTAAAAGGGGTTTTAAAAATCCTTTTAAATTAAAAATTCAAAATATAAGCTTTAAGATGATTAACACAATTATTGAAAAGTATAAAATTAATCCTGAACTAATTAGCGAAAATGAACTTTTTGATAAAAAAATATTTAAAAAATCTAAAGGTAATTTAAAACTTCTCAATGTAGGAGAGTTGAAAAAACCAATTAATTTACAAGTATCCTATGCTTCAAAAACAGCAATTGAAGCTATAGAGAAATTTGGTGGAAAAATTAAACTAACTAAGAAATAATGGCTTCAACAGCAGACAGACTAGCAAATAACCTAAATTTTGGAGCCTTAGGAAAAGCTACAGAATTAAGACAACGACTTCTTTTTACTTTAGGAGCATTAATTGTTTTTAGGTTAGGTACATTTTTACCAATTCCAGGAATCAACCCTCTTGCTTTGCAGCAATTTTTTGAACAGCAATCATCAGGTATTTTAGGAATTTTTGATACTTTCTCAGGTGGAGCTTTAGGAAGAATGGGTATTTTTGCACTAGGGGTTATGCCATACATTTCTTCTTCCATTATTATGACATTAATGCAATCAGCCATACCACATCTAAAATCTCTTAAAGAACAAGGTACTAAAGGCAGAAGACAATTACTTCAATACACTAGATATACGACAGTAGTTATTGCTGCTGTTCAGGGATATGGGGTATCAATTGGTTTAGAGTCTATGCAGACGACATATGGAAATATAGTTTTTGATCCCGGTTTATTTTTTAGACTCACAACAGTAATAACATTAGTTGGTGGAACTGTTTTTTTGATGTGGTTAGGTGAGCAGATTTCATCACGAGGGGTTGGGAATGGAATTTCCCTAATTATTACAGCAGGTATAATTGCTAATTTACCCAGTGCGTTTGTTAGTACTCTTCAACTAGGAAGAACAGGTGAACTAAGTATTGCATTTATATTAGGAATATTAATACTTATATTGTTATTGATAATTTTCATTGTTTTTGTTGAAAAAGCTCAGAGAAGACTTCCTGTTCAATATCCAAAAAGACAAGTTGGTAACAAAATTTATGGTGGTCAAAGCTCTCACTTGCCATTAAAAATTAATACAGCTGGAGTTATTCCAGTAATTTTTGCTTCCTCTATTTTGCTTCTTCCAAATACAATGTCTGGTTTTGGAGCTGGTTCTTCAAGTGATATTTTTATTTTAATTTCTAGTTACCTAGGCAGAGGTCAACCTCTTTATTTAGCTCTTTATGCAGCAATGATTATATTTTTTGGCTTTTTCTACACTTCAATTGTTTTTAATCCAGATGAACAAGCTGAAAATTTAAGAAAATATGGGGGCTTTATTCCAGGAATAAGACCAGGTGATAATACTGCTGCTTATATTGAGTTTGTATTAATTAGATTAACAACTATAGGAACAATATATTTGACTTTTGTTGCACTTCTTCCTGAATTTTTATTGTCTAGAACCTCTATACCATTCTATTTAGGTGGCACCGCTCTACTTATAGTAGTGGTTGTGATGATTGACTTTATAACACAGGTTCAATCACATTTATTCCAACATCAATATGAAGGCTTGCTTAAAAAAACTAAATTAAAAGGCAGAAGATAAATTGAATAACATAATTTTTTTTGGCCCGCCTGGAGCAGGTAAGGGCACTCAAGCTAAAATAATATCTGAATACTTAAATATTTCACATCTTTCAACAGGAGATATATTAAGAAAAAAATTATTAGAAAATGATAATTTGGCAATTGAATTAAAAAAAATTATGGCTGCAGGTAATTTAGTTTCCGATAACATTTTGAATTCAATTGTATCCTCAAGACTAACCAAAGAAACTTCTAAAGGTTTTATTTTAGATGGCTATCCAAGAACTTTGCATCAGTCAGAATTTCTCAGTAATTTTCTTTCTGAAACATCTAGCTCGATAAATTATATATTTGATATTCAAATAAATTTTGAAACTTTAAAAAATAGGATACTAAAAAGATCATCAGAAGAAAGCAGAGAAGATGACAATATTGATGTTATTGAAACAAGATATAATGAATATTTAAATTCAACACAAAAGGTATCTAACTTTTACAAAGATAAATATAATACCAAATTCTACGAAATAGATGGATCTTTAGAAATTGAAGAAATTACACAAAATATCAAACAAATTTTGAAAAAATCATGAAAATCAGCCAAAATTTAGTACATCTCTACTTGACTACTTGTATGATTTTCATGTATTCACCCTCATTCATTTTTTTTAGGTATATTTATGGCTAGAATATCAGGTGTTAACATTCCAACTAATAAAAAGGTAAATATCGCTCTAACTTATATTTTTGGTATAGGAAGAAAGTTTGCCTTAGATATATGTAAAAATGCTTCAATAGATATCTCTAAGCGAGTGAGTGAATTAAATGAAGATGAAGTAAACAAAATCAGAGATTTAATTGATAAAGATTATTCTGTAGAAGGTGACTTAAGAAGAAAAATATCTCTAGATATTAAAAGATTAAATGATTTAGGTTGCTACAGAGGTCTTAGACATAGAAAAAAATTACCTGTTAGAGGTCAAAGAACACATACAAATGCTAGAACCAGAAAAGGGAAAGCAGTCGCGATAGCAGGAAAGAAAAAAGTTACAAAAGGATAAAATGGCTGAGAAAAAAAAATCAAAAGTTAAAAAAAAAATATCTTCGGGTGTTGCTCACATTGTTTCATCATTTAATAATACAATAATTACTATTTCAGATGAAAATGGAAATGCATTAGCTTGGTCATCATCTGGTCATAAAGGTTTTAAAGGATCTAGAAAATCTACACCTTATGCAGCACAAATTGCTGCTGAAGATGTTGGTAATAAAGCAAAAGAATATGGTTTAAAAAATCTTAAAGTAGAGGTCTCTGGCCCAGGGTCTGGAAGAGAGTCTGCTCTTAGATCATTGCAATCTATTGGATACGTGATTACTTCAATTAAAGATGTAACACCGATTCCTCACAATGGATGCAGACCAAGAAAAAGAAGAAGAGTTTAAAAAAGGAGCATCTAAGTGTTACAAAAAAATTGGAGTGAATTAATAAAACCTACAAAGATGGAAGTCAATGTAGATGAAACAAATGGTAGAATAGGTAAACTTACAGCTGAACCACTTGAACGAGGCTTTGGTTTAACTTTAGGTAACTCTATAAGAAGAATTCTCCTTTCATCATTACAGGGAGCAGCAATAACATCAGTAAAAATAAAAGGTGTTGTTCACGAATTCTCTACTATTCCTGGTGTAAAAGAAGATTTAACAGAAATATTATTAAACTTAAAATCAATAGCTGTTAAAGTACACTCACCTGGATTAAAAAAAATGTATCTGAAGTCTACTGGTTCTGGTGAATTAAGAGCTGGAAATTTTGAAGCAGACTCCGAGACAGAAATAATGAATCCTGATCAACTAATAATGACATTGGACTCTAATGCAGATATTGAAATTGAAGCTAATGTTGAAACTGGTAAAGGTTATGTCTCAGCGGAAGTAGCTGAAGATGAAGACAAATTGATTGGTGAGATTAAATTAGATGCAATGTTTAGCCCTGTTATTAAAGCTACATATAAAGTTGAAAACAGTAGAGTCGGACAAGTAACAGATTTTGATAAATTAGTTTTCGAAGTTGAAACAAATGGAGCTATAGCACCAGATGATGCTATTGCTCTAGCTGCAAGAATATTACAAGACCAATTACAACCATTTATTAATTTTGATGAACCAGAGGTATTGCCGGATCAATCTCAAACTGAAACATTATCATTTAATTCAAACTTACTTAAAAAAGTAGAGGAATTAGAGTTATCTGTTCGATCTGCTAATTGTCTTAAAAATGATAATATAATTTATATTGGAGATTTAGTTCAAAAATCTGAATCAGAAATGCTAAGAACTCCAAATTTTGGTAGAAAATCTCTGAATGAAATTAAAGAAGTACTTCAACAAATGGAATTAAATCTTGGAATGTCTGTTCCTGATTGGCCTCCAGAAAATATTGATGAACTTGCAAAAAAATATGAGGATCCTTTTAATAAATAAATATGAAGCATAATATTAAAAATAAAAAACTAAATAAGACTTCATCCCACAGGAAAGCAATGTTCATGAATATGTCTAATGCTCTTATAAAACATGAGCAAATAACCACAACTTTGGCGAAAGCAAAAGAACTTAGAAGATTTGTTGAAAAAATTGTTACTCTAGGAAAAAAAGGTGATTTGTTGTCACGAAGAAAAGCAGTATCCATTCTACAGGATCAAAAAATGTCAAAAAAAGTTTTTGATGTTCTTGCCGAAAGATATAAGGCTAGGGCTGGTGGTTATACAAGAATTATTAAGTTAGGTAATAGATACGGTGATAATGCACCAACTGCTGTTATCGAATTTGTTGATAGAGATGAAGCAGCTAAGGGATTAGATAGTGGTCCAGTTATTGAAAAAAAATCTACCGAAGAAGTAGAACAACAACCTCCAATTTAGAAAATATTGATTAATTTAATTTTTGTAGCTACAGGTGGAGCAACTGGAGCAATACTAAGATATATTTTAACAAACTTAAGCAAAACTATATTTACCTCAAGTATTTATGGAACCCTTACAGTAAATGTTATAGGTTCTTTTTTGATTGGATATCTTGTAACTTCAGATTTCTCAAAGAACATTAACGAAAATTTTGTCAAATTTTTTTTAATTATAGGTTTACTTGGATCATTTACTACTTTCTCCGCATTTTCCTATGAAGTTGTTAATTTAATTATTTCTAAAAAAATCCTTATAGCATTTATATATATTTCTATTTCAATATTCGTCTGCATTTTATTTGCATACTTTGGAATGTTAATTAATAAGTTTTAATTTGATAAAAAAAATACACATTAAGAAAGATTACGAAGTTAGGCTTGATAAGTATTTAAAGAATTTATTTACCTCACTAACACAAAGTTTTATTGAAAAAAATATAAGAAAGAAAAATATTTTAATTAATAACTCTCGTACAAAAGCAAATTATGTTGTCAAATTAAATGATAATTTAATTATTTTAAATTTCCATGAAGAACTTTACAAAAATAAAATAATTTATAAGAAAAAAATTAATATACCAGATAATGATTTAAAAAAGTTTAATAAATCAATTATTTTTCAAAATAACAATTTTTTAGTTATCAATAAGTGGTCAGATATTGCAACACAAGGAGGTAGTAAGGTAAATGTTTCGATTGACCATATAATAAAAAATATTAACCCCGATTATAGACTCGTCCACAGACTTGATAAAGAGACATCAGGTTTACTTTTGATTTCAAAAAATTTAAAATATGCAAGATATTTTTCAACACTTTTTAAGCAACATTTAATTACAAAGTTTTACATTGCTTTATGTGAAGGAAGTCCAAAAAATAAAAATTCTAAAGTTCTTTTAAATATAAAAAATAAAAATCAGGAAATTGAGAAAACTATAACTAACTACGTTGTTATAGGTAACAAAAATAACATAACACAAATTCTATATAACCCTGAAACTGGCAAAACTCATCAATTAAGAAAAGTTTCTAAAAATCTTGGTTGCTCAATAATAGGTGATCAAAAATATAATATCAATTCTAAGTACAATAATGAAAAACTAATGTTACATGCCTTTGCTCTGAAATTTACAATTTATGAAGAAAAATTTAGTTTTATTTCAGAATTACCCAATTATTTTCTTACTTTTATTAAAAAAAATAAATTAAAATTTAAAGAAAATTTAGAAAAAGAATTAAATAGTTTTTAATTTGTTTAAAAAAATTTTTTTAAAACCTTCATCAAATTCTTTTTGATCTATTTTAATACCTAACTCATTCAATGAAGTATTTTTATACTCTTTTAATCCACATGAATGAATAGAATTATAATATTTTAAATCAGGATTAATATTAAAACTCATTCCATGATAAGTAATCCATTTTTTAACTCTAAGACCAATAGCGCTAATTTTTTTTTCCTTATCAAATGTCATTTTATTATTCTTAATTACCCAAATACCGACTCTATCTTTAAATGCTCTTGCTTCAACATTGTAGTTATCTAAAAAATCAATTACAGAATTTTCAATTACAGAAATAAACTTTCTTATATCCTTTTTTTTATTATTTAAGTTTAACATAAAATAAACAATTCTTTGGCCTGGTCCATGATAAGTCGTTTTTCCACCACGATTTGTCTTTAATACTTCTATAACATCTGAATTTAATATTTCATCATCTGAAGCACTTGTGCCTTGAGTAAATATATGATTATGACTAAGAAACCATAATAATTCTTTTGAATGATTTTCACTTATATCTCTTACCTTAGACTCCATAAATAAAACAGCCTCCTTATAATTTATTTCTTCATTAGATATTTTAATTTCAATCTGATTCATGTCATTCATATACTTTATTGATAGTTAATATCCTATCTGATATTTAATTCTAGTATATATGCGGCTGTGGCGGAATTGGTATACGCGCAGCGTTGAGGTCGCTGTGGGATTTATCCTGTGGAAGTTCAAGTCTTCTCAGCCGCACCAATTAATATGGAAGAAATTATAATTAAAAAAGATGATGACAACTCTAATAAATCAATTCGATTAGTAACTGATTATCTGGAAAATTATAAATATGATAAAATTTTATCTTTTTTAAAAGACTTTCATAATGCAGACATAGCAGAAATTCTTCAAAATTTAGATCCAGTTTTAAGATTAAGTCTTCTAAATATAATGGATAAAAATTTTGATCCTGAAATCTTAACTTATTTGAATGATAGTCTTAGAGAAGAAATAATTGAAACTTTAGATATAAAACAGTTAGCTAATAACGCAAAAAGTTTAGACATTGATGATGCCGTAGATTTAGCAGAAGATTTAGAAGAAAAAAATCAAAATATTTTTTTAGAAAACTTAGACAAAGAAGAAAGAACTTTAGTTAAAGAAGGTTTAAATTACCCTGAAGATTCCGCTGGAAGATTAATGCAAAGACAATTTGTTACTATTGATCATTCATGGAATGTTGGTCAAGCAATTGATTATTTGAGAAATAATAAAGGAAATTTACCTGAAGACTTCTACGATATTTATTTAATTAATCAAAACAAAGAAGCAAAAGGGATAGTTCCATTAGGAAGATTAATGGGTTCAAAAAGAGAAATAGAATTAAATTCAATAATAAACAAAGAATTAAGATTAATTGATGTAAATACAGATCAAGAAGATGTAGCTCTTTTATTTAATAAATATGGATTAGTAAGTGCTCCTGTTATTAACAATCAAAAAAAAATTATTGGATCAATTACAGTTGATGATGTTGTCGAAGTTATTGAGGAAGAAAGGGAAGAAGATATTTTAAAGCTTGGAGGTGTAGATCATACTGATTTGTATGAATCAGTTATTAGTACAACAAAATCTAGAATTTCATGGTTAATTGTAAATTTAATGACAGCTGTTGTGGCTTCAATAGTTATAGGTTTGTTTGAAGCTGCAATAGAAAAAGTAGTTGCTCTAGCTATATTAATGCCAATAGTAGCTTCTATGGGCGCTAACGCAGGTACTCAAACCTTAACTGTTGCAGTAAGAGCTATTGCAGTTAAAGAACTAACTACTAGTAATGCAATAAAAATAATAACTAAAGAAACTTTAATCGGTGGTATAAATGGAATTATATTCGCTATCATTATATCTTTAATTTCTATTTATTGGTTTGAAAGTTTGATGTTGGGTTTTATAATAGGTCTTGCTATGATACTAAATTTACTAATCGCTGGTTTTTCAGGAATTGTAATTCCACTAGTTTTAGATAAGCTTAAAATTGATCCTGCTTTAGCATCTGCAGTAATTTTGACTACAATAACAGATGTATTTGGTTTTCTTTCTTTTCTTGGATTAGCAACTTTATTTTTAATATGATTAAGTCTATTTAAGTTAAATCAATGCTAAAAAAAAACGATCTAATAGATTACTTTTATAAAGGAATCAAAAATAAGAATGATTTACGCATAGGAGTAGAACACGAGAAATTTGTACTAAAAAAAGAAAGTTTACATCAATTATCTTATGAAGAACCCAAAGGTATAAAAGAAATTCTTCTAAAATTTGTAGATAAGGGATGGAAACCAAAGTATGATGATAAACATACTACAATAATCGCCTTAGAAAGATTTGGTGAAAGTATAACTTTAGAACCTGGCGGTCAGATCGAATTATCTGGAGCACAATTAAAAAATATCCATCAAACCTGTACTGAAACTAATAGACATTTAAAGGAATTAAAAGATATTGGTGAAGAATTTGGTTTTATATTATTAGGATTAGGCGTTGAGCCAAGTTTATCTCTTGATGATTTTCCTTGGATGCCAAAACAAAGATATTCCATAATGAAAAAATATATGCCCAAAGTCGGTACTCTTGGACATCATATGATGAAACGCACATGTACAAACCAAGTAAATTTGGATTATCATTCTGAAGAAGACATGATTACTAAGTATAGATTAATGTTAAATCTTGAAGGTATAGCAACTGCAATATTTGCTAATTCTCCTTTCGATCAAAAAGAAGTTTCCAAATATAAGAGTTTAAGATCTCATTTTTGGCATCACACAGACAAAGATAGAACAGGTTTATTGCCATTTGTCTTTGATAAAGATTTTAATTTTGAAAAATATGTGGAGTATGCTCTTGATGTGCCAATGTATTTTGTCATCAGAGATCATAAATATATAGATATGACCAACTATACTTTTAGAGATTTTATGGAAAATAATATTTCAAAAGAATTAAAAATTGAACCTAATATAGAAGATTGGATAAATCATTTATCAACTTTATTTCCTCAAGTTAGATTAAAGCAATTCTTAGAAATTCGTTCTATGGACGCATGTTCATGGGATTTAATATGTTCTCAACCTGCTTTTTGGATTGGCATTTTATATAATGATGAAGCAATTGATAAAACAAATGAAGTTGTTGAGGGTTGGACTCAAAATGATAGAAATTTAATAAATAGATTTGCTCCAGAGCATGGCTTAAAAACCAAATTTAAAAATGGCAATCTTTTGGATTTTGCACAAAAATTATTTGAAATTTCAAAATCAGGTTTAGAAAAAAGAAATATTTTAGTCAACAATGGTAAATATAATGAAACATTTTATTTAAGAGATTTAGAAAAAAATCTATCAAATAGTTTTTCACCTGCTGATTTATTAATTAATAAATATAATGGTAAATGGAAAAAAAATATTACAAAAATATATGAGGAAGAAATTTTCTAATGAAAAAAAGTATAGCAATCCAAATGGATCATATTGAAAAGATTGATTATGAATTCGATACATCTTTTTTGATAGGCTATGAAGCGCAAGAAAGAGGTTATGATGTTTTTTATTACAATCCAAAAGACTTATTCATAAAAGAAAATTGTATTCAAGCATCTGGATATTATCTAGAGTTATTTTTAAATGAAAATAATTATTTTAATTTTAAATCTAAAAAAATAATTTCTAAATTAGAAGATTTTCAATTTATCTTTTTAAGACAAGACCCTCCTTTTGATATGAATTATATCACATCTACATATATTTTGGATTTACTTCCATCCTCAACAATTGTTGTCAATGATCCAACTGCAGTCAGAAATTCTACTGAAAAGTTATTTACATTTAATTTTAAAGAATTTATGCCACCTACTTTGGTGACAAAAGATTTAAAAATTATTGAAGAATTTTTAGATAAAGAAGAAGATATTATAACTAAACCACTATATGGTAATGGAGGAGAGGGCATACATAGATTTGATAAAAGTAATTTTAATTCTAACAAATTAGAAGAATATTTACACTTACCTATAATGGTCCAAAAATTTATTAATGAGATAAATGATGGGGACAGAAGAGTAGTTTTTTTCGATGGTGAATATTACGGTTCAGTTGCTAGAATACCTCAAGAAGACAATGTAAAGGCAAATTTCCATGCTGGTGGTAAGGCAGTTAAAACTGGCCTAGTTTATAGAGATAAAGAAATTATCGAAATTTTGGGACCCAAACTAAAAGAACATAATCTATTTTTTGTCGGAATTGATATAATTGGAAATTATCTAACAGAAATAAACGTAACTTCGCCTACAGGATTGAAGCAAATTAATGCATTAAATAATGTAAATTTAGAAAAAGATTTTTGGGATAAGCTTGAAGCAAAATATAAATTAGTTTAATTACAATAATTAAAGGGAAATATATGCACGAAGATAGAATTTTAATTAACAAATTAAAAAATTTTGAAAATATTAATTCAAATTTTCTTACAATAACATTGATTTTAATTGGTTCAATTTTACTAGCGATTTCAGCAAAGGTTCAAGTACCATTTTGGCCAGTGCCAATGACAATGCAGACATTTGTCATTTTCTTGATAGGAATGACTTATAGTATTAGATTATCTTTTACGACAGTTGCATTTTACCTTTTTCAAGGAGCTATAGGACTTCCTGTATTTGCAGCAGGTGGAGGAATTGCTTATTTAGTTGGACCAACAGCAGGATACCTTTATGGTATGTTATTTGCTTCTATCGTTATAAGTTATTTAGCAAATTTAGGTTTTAGCAAAACATATTTTAAGGCTGCGTTATCTCTATTAATTGGTTCTGTTGTTATATTCTCATTTGGTATCATCTATCTTAGTTATATTATTGGTTTCGAAAAAGCATTAGCAGCTGGTCTTTTACCATTTATTCCTAGTGAGTTATTTAAAATAGCATTAGCAGTTGCTCTGATCCCGACTTTACATAAAATTATTACAAAATAATAATTAATGAAAATAGGTATTGATGTAGGAGGTACCAAAACTGAAGGTATTCTTCTAAATCCAAATGGAACTGAAATAGATAGAAAAAGAATTAATACTGAAAAAAGTTATGATGGTACAATTAACGGAATACTCTCCATTATAAATCATTTTGAAGAAAGACATGGTAAAGCAGAATCTGTAGGCATGGGAATGCCAGGAGCCATTTCAAACGATACAGCTTTAATTAAAAATGCTAATTCTAT
>CACKSM010000003.1 GCA_902602885.1 uncultured Alphaproteobacteria bacterium | reverse complement strand
CTTAATTAATTTATATAAATTTTTATTCAAAACTAACTAATATCCTCCCATATTATTGGAGTATCTTTTTTAATTAATTTATTCGCCCTCATTCCATTTATTACACTTTTATACTTGGGGGCAATACCATAAGCAGGTCCTTTTAAAATAATTTTTTTATCAGTAATTATTTCACCTTTTTTTATGTCACAATTTGTGTAACATGTTTTCTTAAATCTCATTATAGTTCGAAATTCAGATGGAGATACTCGCTTGACACCATCTCCAAGAGATTGTTCAACATTTCTTATTTTTGTAACCATATCTAAAAAATTACTGGGATTGAGTGATAAAATATGATCTGGTCCTTCCATTGAATTATCTAGTGTAAAATGTTTTTCTATTATACTTGCTCCTCTTGCAGCAGCTGCAATAGGTATTTCAACCCCTATACTATGATCAGACAACCCAACTGGAACTTTGAATGCATTTTTCAAAGTATCAATTGCTTTTAAATTAATATTTGAAAAAGGTGTTGGATAATTAGAAGTACATTGCAGTAATGCTAATTTATTATTTTGTTGTTTAGAAACGGTCTCTACAGCCTCCTCTATTTCTGACAGATTGCTCATTCCAGTTGAAATAATTATTGGTTTTTTTGTAGAAGCAACAGCAGCGATTAAGTCAAGATTAGTAATATCAAAAGAAGCTATTTTATAATAAGGAATTTGTAATTTCTCAAGCTCATAAAAAGTTTCCAAGTCAAAAGGTGCGGTAAAAATATCTATCCCTACTTTCCTTGCATGATTAATTAATGTTTTCATTTGCAATTTTGTTAGCTCTAATTTTTTCAGCATTTCATAATCAGTTTCTTCAATTCCTAATATTTTTTCAACATATCTTGATGTTTTGCCAATTTTTGAAACTCTGTTTTCAGCTTTAAAAGATTGGAACTTTATTGCATTTGCTCCTGATTTTTTTGCTTCTTCAATTAATCTTTTTGCTAAATTTATATCACCATTATGGTTTAAACCTGCTTCAGCTATGATGAACACATTTTGAAAACTTCCAATTAAATTTTCTTTTAAATTAAAATTTTGATTAAAAGATTTTGTAGTATTCATTTTATTTATTTTATTTGATTCAATGGTTTTACTTGTCAAAAAATCTGCAAGATCTATCGCCTTACCAAATAGAATTTGAATATCATTATAGGCAAATTCAGCTAAAGAGCCTAAAAAGTATGCGTTTGAATAAGACTCTAGCTTACTTTTAATGGATGATAACTCTGATTGGTATCCTTTATTATAAAAAGGATATACTTCAGGCAAATTTATCAGTTTTGAAGACTTAACAATACCTTTACTTACAAATGATAAATTGTAAAAATCTTTAATAACTCGATTCATAATTTCTTTTTCAGACATTTTATCAATTTTATCATTTTTTGAATATGTAATTTCAAAACAAAGAACAGTTGTGTCCCTAACTGGATTCTTGATGAATGAATTTTGATTGGAAACTCTATTAAAAATTATTTTTGGATCATCAAAATAAACAAAATCAGTTTTATTTGGAAAAATTTTATTATTTTTTACTAATAAAAAAACAAGTTTTATTCCTCTAAATCTCAAATTACAATTTATATTAAATTGATTGGAAATATTTGTTAGTGATGTAGTATTAATAACTATATCATTTTTTTCTAGAATAATTTCTTTATTTTTTAATTTTATTTTAGTTATCCTATTTTCATTTGTTTTGAATTTTTTTACTTCGTTTCTAAAAATTATTTTTAAACCTTTTTTTAGAGCTTTGTTTTCTAACTCATTAATAATTGACCCTGAACCCTTAATACCGACTGCAGAAAATTGTTTATCGTAAAATGGCTTTCTTTTATCTCTTACCTCTACTCTTTTTGGAGCCCAATTAGCATCTAGTTTTTTTGTGTCTAACCCCCATAATTTTTTTGGATAATCAGTAAAAAAAAGTTTTTGAAGCGTAGGGCCAGCTAGATTTAAAGTGTATTCATAATAATTTTTTGAATTTTTTAAATTATTTTTTTTGCAGCTTTCTAATTCTTTAAAGATTTTGTTTGATACATCTTTGCCCAAAGAAAGAATAAACTCCTTTGATATTGGATAATCGTAAAACCTATTATTTTTATAGTTTTTTGCCCAATGCTTTTTTGGAAATAGTAGATTTTTAAATTCTTTTTTCCAATAATTTAATATATCTTTATGAGGTGTGTGGTATATGTGAGGACCTAAATCAACGTCATGTCCTTTCCATTTAAATGATCTAGCTAATCCACCCAAATACTTACTTTTTTCAATTAATACTACTTCACATCCTTTTTTCAAAAGCTCGTAAGAAAGAACTAATCCAGAAATTCCCCCTCCAACAACATATATTTTTTTATTTACCATGCTAAAAAGCCCCCATCCACAGAAATATTTTGACCATTGACATAAGTGTTATTCTTATCAATTAAAAAATTTAATACAGACTTCAAGTCTTTTTTACTTCCCATTCTTCCTGAGGGAGTAATATTTTCATATTTTTTGACAAATTTTTTATCTTGATTTGCAAATATGCCTCCTGGAGATATACAATTTATTTGAATATTTTTTTTTGAAAAATGTGCAGCAAAATATTTTGTCATCATTATTACTCCAGCTTTTGTTGCAGAATAAACCTCTGAATTATTTCTCTTACTTTTACCATAGATATTAAAATTACTGCTCTTAACACCATAAATTGATCCAATATTTATAATTTTACCTTTCCTTTTTTTTATCATAATTTTTAGAGCGTTTTGAGTCATTAAAAAATTTCCTAATAAATTGACATTCATAACAGCCTTAAAATCTTCTGATGTTCTTTCTAGAGATGAAGTGTAAACACCAATTCCAGCATTGTTAATTAATAAATCAATATTATTTATGTTTTTGAAAAAATTTTTTACTTCATTTTCATCTGTAATATCAACTTGATATTGAATAAAATTTTTGTTTTTACTTATTTTTGGCTTTTTAATATCTAAAGAAAAAACTTTGTAATTCATTTTCAATAATTCTTTAGAAAAAAATTTCCCTAAATTACCACTTCCCCCAGTAACTATTGCTATTTTCATATCTAATAATTTTTAACTATATTATTTAGATAATCTTTATATTCGCTACTTGCTAAATTCTGAATAGTAGATTTTAAATGATCGATGCTTATTAGCTCTTTATTCAATGCTATTTCTTCAAGGCAAGCAATTTTGACTCTATGCCTCTCTTCTATGGCCTTAACAAAATTAGAGGCTTCCATATAAGCTTGAAATGTTCCACTATCAAACCAAGCGACTCCTCTACCTAATATTTCAAGGTTTAAATTATCATTTTCTAAATAATTTTTAATTAAATCAACTATTTCTAATTCTCCTCTTTTAGATGGAGTTAATTTTTTTGACAATTCAGACACATTATCATCAAATAAATACAAACCAGTAATTGCTAAATTTGAAATATCTGAAAGTGGCTTTTCAATTACATCAACAATATTATTTTTTTTGTCTTTAACTATTACTCCGTATCTCTGAGGTTCAAAAACAGATTTGGCAAAAATTGTGCATTTTTTTGAATTAAAGTTTTTAATAATTTGTTTTGAAACAAAATCTGAACCATAAAAAATATTATCTCCTAAGATCATACACACTCTTTTGTTTTTGATATATTTTTCACAAACTATAAATGCATCAGGCAAACCCTTAGGCTCATTTTGTATTACATATGTCAATTTTATTCCAAATTTTGAACCATCGCCTAAAAGATTATAGTAATTATTTTTTTGATTATTTTTACATACTATTAAAATTTCTTTAATCCCTGAAAGCATAAGTATAGATAATGGATAATATATCAGGGGCTTATCATAGATGGGAATAAGCTGTTTTGATAAATATGAATTTATAGGATACAATCTTGTACCATTTCCCCCTGCTAAAACAATACCAATCATTCCTCTTTCTCTATTAATGTATAAATCATATAACCTTGTTTTAAATTAGTATTAATAAATTTCATAATAAAATAAGGTATTAATAAACCTAAAAAATTTTTTAATCTTCCTCTTGGTAATGGAATCAAATCTGTATGTTGACCAAAAATCTTGCTATCAACTATCTTAAATTTATGTAAATTTTTATGCCACTCGTTTCTTGAATAAAATCTTGCAATGCCTCCATCTGAATGAGCTTGATTAACTTTATGAATAGAAAAATATTTAAAAAAATTGCCGTTAAAAAGTGATTTAATAAAATTAATTACATAGTAATATAAAAAAGACCTATGATAAACCATAATACCTGCTTTTCCATTGGGCTTTAAAACTCGATGTATCTCGTCTAAAATTTTATTGGTGTTACTTGAATGATGTATCACTCCCCAAGTCCAGATAAATTCAAAGGAGTGATTTTCAAATTTCATTTTTTCAGCGTCCATTAATAACAGGTTACCTTTAAGATCAAAAATTTTAAACCGTTTATCACAGAAAGCAATTGAGTTTTCTGTTATATCAATACCAGTATAGAAGCTTGATTTAGCTAATAAAGATGCATGGGTACCGGCACCCATACCAATTTCTAAAACTTTTTTATTTTTTAATTCTTCATAGTTTATTAAACTATCAAATGGAATTTTTTTATCATTTAAAAATTTTGAAGATGCTTTGAAAAATCTCTCATCAATTTCTTCGAAAAAATCTTTAGAATTTTTTTTATTTTTTAAATCATATGAGAAATCATAAATCATTGGGTTATTTTGCCACCAAGTTTTATTAGTTTCTTGAGATTCTAAATTAGTAAAATTTTTAGAATCAATAATTTTGTTTTTTAAAATATTTTTATTATTAAGCATTATAGAGCATTTTTATATTCTAATAAAAAATTATCTAAATCTTCAGGCGTACCAAGACCTTGCATTTTTTCGATTTTTTCAGACTTAATTACTTTTCCTGCTTTAATCGCCTCATTAAACACGGGACATATATAAAATTCATTATTAGTTCTTATATTTTTTTTAATCATTTGATTGGCATACTTTACAAAATCATTACCTTTACTCCAATAATAAATTCCAACAGTAGCATTGTTTGAGATAACTTTTTTTTCAGCTACTTCAGTTACAACTTCATTTTTATCTATTTTTGCATAAGACCATTTAGGATGCACTGACTCAAAAGTTAAAATTCCTCCATCAATTTTTTTTGATATAAAGTTATACATTGTTTTTGAACTATCCCATTTTATATATTGATCAGAATTGGCAATTAAAAGAGGATTATTATTATTAATATATTTTTTTGCAAGTAAGGCAGTGCATGCAGCTCCTTCAGTCAACTCATCCACTTCAACTATTTTACAATTTGGCTGAATTACAGATAACAAACTTTTTATATTAAACTTTTTTTGATGATCTTTTCTAATAATGAAAATATAATTAGCTTTAATATTTAAATTTTCTACAACCAATTGAATCATGGGCTTCCCCTTGACTTCAATTATTGGTTTTGGAAATGTGTATCCTACTTCTCTAAATCTTGAACCTTCTCCTGCCATTGGAATAAGAATATTTAGAGACTCATCAGTCCATTTTTGATTATTAATATTTATATTTTGCATTTTATTTACCCTCATGAATTCATTAATTTTTTTTAGAGAAATATCACTTAAATCTTTTACTGGATAAAGATGAGCACCTGATAAAGTCGCTGCATTCCTTCCAAAATAAGAATCCTCAAAAATTAATACTTCATCGGGAGATAGCATATTCTCCACCATTATTTTCATATAAATTAATGGATGAGGCTTCGGTTTTTCAACATCTTCATTAGAAAAAGACTGAGATATGAATTCATTTATTTTTAATTTTTTTAAACAAATATCAAGCGTTGATTTAATTGCATTAGTTGCAACAACTAATGTGTATTTTTTTGATAATTTTTTAAATAAATTAAATAATCTTTGATTAAATTTTAATTCTTTGTTTAATAATTTTTTAGTATAATTTTGCTTTAGGGCATTAATTTTTGAAATGTTTTTTTTATTAATTCTTTTTTCTTTTAATAAAATTTCAATTTTTTTTGCAGTAGGCAATCCATCAAATCTTTTTAAATGTTCATCGTATTCAATTTCTTCAAAGCCAATTTTTGATAATGCCAAATTCAAAGATTTGAAATGTATTATTTTTGTTTCAACTAATACTCCATCTAAATCAAATATTAGTAATTTAAGATTATTCATGAAAAAATTTCTTTGCTTCTATTGGGTGGTCAGTACATATATGTAGTTGGTTATTATCAAAATATTTAATTTTGTTCCATGTGTTGATATAATTCCTTTTGTGACATTCTGGTGAAACTATACATACATGTTTGAAATTTTTTAAATATCTAGATACATCTTTTCTATTTAACCAATCTTTATTAAATTGATCAATCCACACACCTTGATGATTAAGTTTTTTTTGGTTATCATATTCTTTTTCGTATTCACTTATTCTAATTAAAAATTTTATTTTAGATTTACTATAATTTACCATTTCTGGAACTGACATATCAAACGTAAAATAATTTTGAATATTATATTTACTTGTGATTCTTATTATTTCATCTCCTATTCCATCACTTTTAATATTTAAAGCTAAAAATTGTTTTGAATTTTTAGATTTATATAAATCAAATAAATCCTCTAAATAAATAAATTTTTTTTTTTTTGGTATATCGTGCATTATAATAATCCTACTGCCATGATTCCTAACATCAGTTTCAATACCCACTTTCAAATCAAGAGATTTCTCAAAGGATTTTAAAGTATTTTGTTGAGTTGCATTATTCCAAATACCTCTGTGTGCTAATATTCTTATCATGATACTAGATTATTCTATTTTTAACGTCTGTGTTATTTATAATACTTAGAGCCATGTAAGCTGCTTTGCTTCTCATTTCTTCAAATGCTTCAAGAGAATAATAAGAGGTATGTGGGTTAATAATTATTTTGCTTTTTGCCCATTCATGATTGTCTTTCCATGCTGAAAGTATTTTTGAACTGTAATCTGGAGGCTCTTCAGGAAGAACATCGAGTGCTATTCCACCTAACGAACCTTCAAATAATCTATTATAAAATATATCAATATCTTCTACCAAACTACCTCTTGCAGCATTTATAAAAAAAGAGTCTTTCTTCATTTTTTCTACAAAACTTTTGTTAACTAAACTTTTGGTAGTTTCATTTAAGGGGGTATTAATGGAAATTATATCTGAAATCTCTATCAAACTATTTAATGTTTCTACTCTTCTTGAATTTAAAACTTTTTCATACCCTGCGTCTTTATGTGGATCAAAAAAAATTGTTTTGAAGCCTAAAGCTTGAGCTTTTAACAAAACCAATGAACCAATTCTTCCTGCCCCAATTACACCGAAAGATAATTTGTTAATTCTTTTAATATTTTTAATTATATTTTCTTGCCAAGTATTTAGCTCAATCTTTTTAACCAAATTATTATAAGCCAAAATCCCTCGAGAAAACATCATAGCAAAAGCTATCACTGTATCTGAAACTTCTTGAACACCATAATCTGGATTATTACAAAAAATTAAATTTCTTTTTTTCATCGCAGTTAAATCTATATTATCATACCCAACACCATAACGAACAACGCCTTTTAAATTAGGAAATAATTTTAAATAGTCATTATCAATTTTCTTATGCCATACCAATAAAACTTCAATTTTTGAATAATCAACTTCTCTATAAATTTTACCAAGAACATTTTCTTCAATATCAGGATTTTCAATATAATCAGTAATGAAAACTTTAGACATTTTTTATTTTTTCAAATTCAATAACAACATCAGAGTAACTTTTTCTTAAGATCTCACAATCTACTAGGTATAAAATATATTTTATTCCAATATCAATATAATATTTTAAATCATCTATAGTAGTAGCTATTGTTCCAGGATATTTTTTTTGATTATTTATTTTTTTTGATAATTCAGATAAATATTTTTTCACTTTTTTATTTTTTACATCTCCAGGAATTCCTAATGATTTTGAAATATCGAATAAACCTATAAATATTAAATCCAAAGTTTTAAATTCTAAAAATTGATCTATATTTTGAATTCCCTCTTCCCCCTCAACATTGATACCAAGTAATGTACTATCATTAGCAATATTTGTGATTTGTTTGGCATTTTCAATTGAGTAATTACCAGCTCTTGTGAATGGAGAAAAACCTCTATTCCCTATGGGAGGATATTTTGTATAGTTAATTAAGTTTTTAATTTGTGAAACTGTATTAATATTTGGAACTTGAATACCATGACAGCCTATATCTAAGGCTCTTAGTAATGAGCTTTCTTCAACTCCTCCAGTTCTTATAAGCGGAGAAACTTTATTATTTTCACATGCAATCACCATATTTTGAGCAGTTTCAAAATTAATTGGGCCATGCTCTTGATCAATAATTATAAAATCAATGTTTGTGGATGAAATAATATCTGAATTAATAACTGATGGTATAATAGACCAGGTTCCCAAGCATGTTTGACCATTTTCCAATTTTTTTTTAAGAAAATTTTCTCTAATCATAGATTGTTATCAATTAAACTAAATGTAAATTAATGCAAAGAATTTAAAGATAATGTTCTATGCTTTCCATGGTATTTTTTCTTCTGTGAAGCCTTTGGATTTTAACCAATATTCAATTACTACGTATTGCCATTCAGTATCAATATCAAATCCAAAATCTGAAATTATTGCTTTAGAACGTTTGCCTTGCCACCTAAAAGGAAGTTGTCCATCATACATATTTTCAAAACATGTACTTTTTAAAACCTGAATTGATAAATCACAGAAATATGAACTACCTTGTGAGTCTCTGATAGAATTAAACTCTCCAAGATAATCTAATTTTACAAAAGGTTTTATTTCTTTTTGTTTTGTTAGTTTTCTTGCACGGGCTGGTGAAAACATATCATATTTAACAACTGAAAAACATGAGTCATAATCTTTTGTTTTATTAATAAATTTAATAGCTTTTTTTAAAAGATTAACATTAATTGCAGGATTATTACAAAATAAAAGAGATATTGATGATATTTTTTTATTTACTAAATCTTTTTTTATAAAATCATAAGCATGTAACAGAGCATCTTCAGTTAATGCATCAGGAGTTGCTAATCTCTTTGGTCTTTTAATATGCACTGCATTATATTTCTTTCCAATTTTAGCTATTTGGTTGCAATCTGTCGATACATAAATTTTTTTTAAATTTGCGTATTTAGCAGCTATGAAAGCATATTCTGCAGCGGGTCTTCCAAGTATAATTCTAATATTTTTTCCTGGTACACCAACGCTATTTTTTTTACCTATAACAAGTCCAATGTTCATGTAAAGTTATTTTTTTAAAGTTGAAAAAATTTTATTTTTAAAAGTTTTTTTAATTACAAAAAAAATGAAAGTAAAGAAATTTATAACAAACTTATTTTTAAATTTCATATTTGACAAATAATAGTCAGGAGTCATAGTAAATTCTGATAATAGTTTTATTTTATCAATTTTCATTCCTGCTTTTTTTACACTTATTTCGAAACTTTTTAAACTCCATATCTGCAAATGGCTTAATGAAACTGTTCCTTGCAATAATTTTAAATATATTTTTTTTGAGAAAAATTGAAAAAATGGGTAAATCCAAAAATGTTTAGGTGTATCAATAAAAATTAAACCTTCAGAATTTAATTTAGCTTTTAATGTTTTTAACACTTTGATTGGATCATCTACATGTTCATAAACATCATTAAGAAAGATATAATCAAACTTGTTTTTATCTAAGGAAAAATTTTTAAAAAGAATTTGATTGTTTAAGCTCTTGAATTGACTGAACAACCCAGTATCATCTATATCAACTATAAATACTTCTGCGCTAGGAAAAAGACTTTTAAAAATAAGTGCAAATTGACCAGAGCCACCACCATAATCTAAAACTTTTATTTTTTTTGAATAATTAGATCTATTAACAGTAAATTTAATCATCTCTATAAAATTGATAATATTTTTATCAAAACTTAAGTTGTACCAACTATAGTAATCATTAGCAGGTGCATTTTTTAATTCGGACTCGCTGGGATAAGGATAGTATAATAAAACTTTACAATTTAAACATTTAGCAGAATGTGCAAATTGTCTAATTTTACTACTTTTACAAATTTTACAATAATTTTTAATAGCTAATTCCAAATTCTAAAATATTTTTTTAATCAAATTAATAACGTTCATACTATAACCAAATTCATTATCATACCATATAACAAACTTCGCCGTATTGTTTTTAACTTTTATCCATTGCATATCAATTATTGCACTGTACTTTGACTCTTTATAGTCGAGAGAGACAAGAGATTCATAGTTAAGTTTTACGTATTTACTGTTCTTAAACTCATTTTCCATTAAATTTTTAAGTTGTTTACTTGAAACTTTTTTATTTAAATTAATTGTTAAATCTGAAGAAGCTACAATACTATTGGGAACTCTATAAGAAAAAGATAGAAATTTTGATCTAATTCCTGGTAAAATTTTATCTACAGCATCAATTGCAGTTGTGTCTTTTGGTATAATATTATCAATAGACGACCTTCCTAAAGCATAATTCGTCCAATTAAAGTTCGGATTTGTTTGTGAAATAGAGAAACTATCAACTAAGTTTTGGTATGATAACCAGGGATGGATTGTTGTAACAGAACCATTTTTACATAAATTATTTTTTTCTAAAATATTTAAAAGATGTGATATTGCATTTGCATCACAAATACTGCTAGAGAAAATATTATATTTTTTTAGATTATTTACATCATTAACACCCATAACAATTTCTTTTTCACACTTATCAGTACTATTTGTTATTATTATTTTTTTTACTAATCCTTTTTTTTGAAAACTGATAAAATTATCTATTACGCTTGAAATGCCATTTGAAATAATCAATACATCAAGCTGCAATTTTTTTAATTTATTTTCATTTATTTCTTTATTTGTAAAATAATGAATTATTTTTTTTTCTAGTAATAGTTTGTTTTTATCTTTAGGTTTAATCTCACGCTTAAATTGACCATAAGTTGTATCATTTTTAATTAAGTAAATTAAATTATCTATATCGTCATATAAATCACTTATTAATTTTACTTTTATTTTTTTTTCATCCGAAATTAAACGAAAGATTGATCTACCTATTCTACCAAACCCAATAATTCCAACATTAATCATAAAAATCTTTTTTATAACGATTTTGACAAATTACTAAAGAGATTATGTAGAAATTTAATATGGATATCCAATTATTATAAATATTTGTTGAAGTTGAAAACGGAAAAAATAAAACAAATACAACTAATGAGATAATAAAATAATTATTTTTTTTAACATTGATCTTGTAATTATTAAAATTATTAAAACTGAAATAAAAGTATAGACCTAAAATAAAAATTGTTCCAACTAAACCCGTTTCGGATAGAAGTTGAAGATACATATTATGTGGATGGGTTGAGCAACTGTCATTATAATCATATTCTTTGCAAGCAATACGAAACATTTTTGGACCTATCCCAAATATATAGTTATCATAAAAAATTTTAAGACTATTACCATATATTCTTTGATAATGATTTGGATATGGATTGATGTTTTGTATGTCATTCACTATCTCATCTATATTTTTTTCAAATATTTCAGAAGTAATTAAATATTTTTTAATATTCAAATCATAAAATGTGGTATCTATAATTCGATTACTTAAAATTTCATTATTTTTAACAATTAAAATAGATGTAAATAATAATGTAAATAAAATTATAGCGTTTTTTATTGAAAAAATTTTAATAGAAAATACGATGAGAAAAATATCGAATAATAATAATTGGATTAAACATCCCCTTTGACCTGCAAACATAATTAAAATATGTGTAATTATAAAAATAAAAATAAATTTATTACTCCAAATTTGTTTATTTTTAAGAGGTTGACAAAGAACAAATATAAAAAAAATTCTTAAAATATATGTCCCTAATTTTTTTTCTTCACCAAAAAAACTAGAAAATCTTGAATGAGTAATTTTATCTCCTAATAAATTTTGCCCAAAAATTAAAGTAATCATTAAATCAATAAAAATAATTAACATGATTAAAGTGATTAGATTTGATAAATAATTTTTAAAATCTTTAAAATTAAAAAATAAATAAACAATCACAATAGAGAAAATAAAAAATCTAAAATAAAATAATGAACTTTCTAGAGATAAGAAGGTATCTTCAGCAAATAAAGAAAGAACTATTAAATAAATAAAATAGAACAATAAACCTAAATAGAATGTGTTGAAATAGATATTTATTTTATGAAAATTATAAAAATAAAAAAAAACTGCTAAAATAATAATTACCTCTGGAATCAATGGACCAGTTATTAATAATGGAATTAGTGAAATAATTGCAATTGGAAAAAATTTATTTGTAATTAATTTGTTAGAAATCATTCATCTTCTGATACTGAATTAGAATACCATTCAAACTAATCATCAAGAAAATAAATATGAATATAGACAAATAACGTCTGTCAAAAGGTAACTCATCCAACCTTTTGGAGTCTTGCAAAATAAGAAAATCTTTGTTTGTAAGATCACTAAATTCATTTAAAAAATAAATGTTTAATTGAAGTAAATTTTCTTTTGAATCTATTATTAGAGACTTTTCATTAATATTTTTTAATTTCAAAAGATTTTGATTATAAATATTGTTGATTAAATTTGAGTAACTATCAATTAGAATTTGGTTATAAAAATTTCTGAAATTATCAATAAATTCATCATAGGTAATATTTAGATTTTTAAAAAGAGGTATACCAAGTTTGTAAAATTTTACTTTTATAGACTCCGTAAACTGATATCTGTCCTTATCATATCCTGCAAAATTTACATTATCTTTATCAAAAATAAAGTTTGTCTTTATTGGATTGATCGATAAATCATTATAATTATAGAAATCAATAAAATTTTTAAAATTTAGTTGTGAATACAAACTAATCATAATTATATCATAAAAAGCCATCATAGATTTGGACATTTCTCCTTTGTATTTGCAAAGGGATTTATCTGATTTATAATCCTTAGTTAAAATCATCTTAGAGGCTATCATACCACCTATTTCTGAGTCTACCTTTTGTAAAATATTAATTTGATTGTTTAATTGTATTTTATAATCTATTTCATTTAATTCTTCATATATCTCTATGGTTGAACAAATTAAATCAGAGTTTAATCTGAATTCAGATATTCCATCAAAACTAATTATATTTGATCTTAAATTATTTAAGAAGATATAAGATAATATGCTTAAAATTAATGAAACAATCAAAAAAAAGACATTAATTTTTTTATTTTTATAAAAAATATTCAGCATAGTTTACTATTTATTAGAAACTTATTATCCTAATACCATTAATTTTTTTTATGAACATCAATATTCTTAAATCTGTTGTATGAAATCCTCCTCACAAAAGACTCTTTTGCCCTATTTGAAAAAGACATTTTTGATTTTTCACTTAAGCTTATGTTAATTGCAAGGGCTTTTCTGTAAATATTACTTGGTTGATTAATTGGCTCTACGCCATGCCAAGAGTTTGCCGTTTTTATAAAACCCACCATTCTATTTTCAATATATTCAAAAGTTTTTACTTTATTCATGTATTCAAGAGGAATGTAAACATTACCCCAATTTCGTTCATATTTTTTTTCTTTAGACTCATACATCACGGTTCCTCCTCCATAACTTTGATTCCATTTTCGATCAGGAAAATAAAGAAGTAGTGATATGTATTTTGTCAATCTATCTGTATGAGGAGACAGAAAATTGTTTTTATTGTATCTTGATAATTCCCAGTCAATCTCAACTTCGTTAGTAGTAAAAAAATTTGATAGGTTTTTTTGTTTATTAAGTTTCCAATTTTTCATAGAAATTATAGGTCGATGAGGAAATTGTAATGGCTTGATAAATTGTTTAGCGTCATCTATGAATTGCTGACTATCAAATAAACATAATAAATCTCTCCAAATTTGATTTTTGTCAAAAAATTTCTCAACTAAATCACTTTGATTTTTTTGAATGGATTGCTTGCCTCCATAAATTGAAGATTTAAAATATGAGTCATCTGGCCAACAAGCTTCTAGCTCTTTGTACATATCTATAGGAAGGAAATTATCCCAACAGAAGAACGGAAAAGGTTTCTTATTTAATATTGATATTTTTTTATTTGATAACTTAATATCATCTAATTTTAGTGACATAGTTATAAATAATATATGAATATTATTTTGTAAAATATTAATTACCTACCATTGTAATAATAACCCAATATTTCTTTTACAACTCTATATAAGTTGTTGTTAACTGTTCTTATATGAACCAATAGAGGATAAAAAAATTCATTACCAGTCCAATAATATTGACCTCTTTGAATCAATAATTTATTTGCATCATTACCAAGACTCTCAAGTATATAATCATCCCATGATTTAAATAAATAACTATAATGTGAATCAATAAATTCGATTTCAACATCATTTAGTTTGTTAACGGTAAAATCATAATTAATTTTATTATTTATATTGTCTAAATTATTGAGATCTATATGTGCTGCTATATATTTTCCACCAATTATATGAAATCTTGGACTTTCAGAAATTTTTTTCTTTTTTGCAAGTTCGACAAGCTCACTAATTGTACCTTGAAAATAATAACCATAAAAAAGATCTATTACAGTATTAGTAGTTTTATTATAAACTATTGAATGTACACTTGAATTAACTACTTCAAAACAATTATTATTTTTAGAAGAACAAAAAGCTAAAATTATTTCCGAAATATCACTACAACCACACATATATCCTTTGTTATTATTTCCAAAACAATCATCTACTTTTTCATTAAAAATAATTTCATTTGAAAAAGCTTTATTTCTTAATCTCCCTTTTCTATAATCATAGAAATCTTCAAAAGAATTTAATTTATTCTTGAATGTATCTTGTATAAATTTAATATTATTAATTTGAGGATTAATTTTATCTAAATCAATAAATTTTTCATAAATAAAAAAATTTCTAACTTCAACTAATACAGATCTTGGAGATAAAATTATAAAAGTTATAGGGCAAACAATTATAATGCATATTATTAAAATATAATTTTTCATAATTATTTTTATATATAAATTAAAACTAAATAAAAAAATTTGAATTTAAGAGCAACGATTAAATTTAAGTTGTTAAAATTAAAAGAAATATTAAGTAATAGCAATTTGATTGATTATATTGATTTTGGTTGCGGGAGTAGGATTTGAACCTACGACCTTCAGGTTATGAGCCTGACGAGCTACCGGGCTGCTCCATCCCGCGATAAAGTAAATAGTCTGCTATATATTATTAATTTTAAATCACAATTATTAAAAAACTAAATATGTATATAAACATATTTGCAAACAGCATTTTGCGTAATAATTCAAACTAGATATCAGTAGTGTTATTTCTTGAGATTAGTCGTTTAAAAATTGATTTTTATAATTAGGATCAAGATTGTTGATTTGATCATTTTTAAATAAAATGTAATTTCCAATAGCTAGTACGTCCATTTGAGTGCCCATAAAACATCTATATGCATCATAAGGAGAATTAACTATTGGCTCACCCCTAATATTAAATGATGTATTACATAATACTGGACAATTAGTTAAATCTTTGAAAGCTTTTATTAAAGAATAAAATCTAAAATTTGTATTCTTATGCACAGTTTGAATTCTAGCACTATAATCTACATGTGTAACACATGGAATTTGAGAGCGGATTAAATTTAGACGCTCTATTCCAAAAAAACTTTTTGTATTCTCATCAATTAATATTTTATCTTTGTTAACACGACTAACAAATTGCATGTAAGGACTTTTAATGTCTAAATCAAACCACTCAGATAAATTTTCATAAATTACTGCTGGAGCAAATGGTCTAAATGACTCTCTAAACTTAATTTTTAAATTTAGTTTTTTTTGCATATCTTTAATCATTGGATTGGCTAATATCGATCTTGATCCTAGTGCCCTAGGTCCAAATTCCATTCTTCCTTGAAACCACCCAACAATCATTCCTTTGTATAATAAATTAGAAACCTCATTAATTAGTTCTTCATCATCTAATAAAATATATTTAGCATTTACATTTTTAAGATCTTTTTCAATTTGAGAATTTGTATAGGATGGACCAAGGTAGGCGCCATTCATTAAGTCTTCTTTAGAAACTATCTTTCTTTGATTTTCTTTTTTACTATAATATAATAGCAATGCTGCCCCAAGTGCAGCACCAGAATCTCCTGGTGCAGGCTGAACCCATACTTGTTTAAATTTATTATCTCGTAATATTTTTCCATTTGCAACACAGTTTAATGCAACTCCGCCAGCTAAACATAAATTGTCAATCTTATATTCTTGATGAATATTACTAGTTATTTTTAAGAGAATTTCTTCTGTCGCAGCCTGAATAGAAGCAGCAATATCCATATGAAATTCTGTTAGTTTCTCTTTTTCTTTTCTTATAGGCTGTTTGAATAGTTTGGAAAATGAACTATTGATCATGGTTAAACCAGTTGCAAAATTAAAATATTTCATAACTAACCTAAAAGACCCATCACTTTTAAGATCAATTAATTTATTTAATATAATATTTTTGTATTTTGGTTTACCATAAGGAGCTAATCCCATGACTTTATACTCACCACTATTAACTTTAAAACCCAAATAGTAAGTGAACGCAGAGTAAAGTAAGCCTAATGAGTGTGGAAAATGCAGCTCCTTAAGAATCTTGATATTTTTACCTTTACCTTGAGCAACAGAAGCTGTAGCCCACTCCCCTACTCCGTCCATAGTAAGTATAATTGCTTCTTCAAACGGGGACGGATAAAATGCACTTGCAGCGTGACTTAAATGATGTTCAGAAAAAAAAATTTTATTTGGTTTCAGGCTTTTATCTAATGTTTTTAAATTTTTGATTATTAAATTTTTTAAAAATAATTTTTCTCTTAAAACAATTGGCATAGCCTTAACAAAAGATATCAATCCTCGTGGAGCAAAACTAACATATGTTTCAAGTAATCTTTCAAATTTTAGTAGAGGCTTGTCATAGAAAATTATCGCATCAACGTCATACAGTTCAATTTTTGCTTCTTCTAAAACATATTTAACAGAATATAATGGAAAATTAGAGTCATGTTTCACTCTTGTAAAACGCTCTTCTTGAGCAGCAGCTACAATTTCACCATTCTTAACTAAAGCAGCTGCACTATCATGATAAAAAGCTGATATGCCAAGTATGATTTTCACAATTTAAAATAATGTATAAATAAAAGGGGCAACTGCTGAACTCTGAGATAAAATAATTAATCCACCAAATATAAACAACATTATGACTATTGGAAGTAACCAAAATTTTTTTCGAACTGCAAAAAATTTAAAAAGTTGTTTGATAAAATCCATATTTAAAACTGGTCTTTAAAGGAAACAAGATTATTATTTTTTATTTTTATCCAATATGTATTTGTATTTTTTTTTAATTTAAGTTTCAAGCCATCATATCTTAATATTTTCATAATGATAGCGATTGGAACTAAAGTAGAAATAAAAATAAATAACATTACTGATATAGATAGTATATGTGAAATAATTTTTGCAATCTTCAACCAAAGGTTTTTTAAGGGCTCAAATATTTTGCTATAAAAAAATGATAATAAAAATAATATTAATGAAATAATTATTGCCCAAATTCGATGAGTTGACTCATCATAGAATATAAGTGGGTACAAAAATATTATTAAAAAGATAAATGATGTAAAGTAACCAAAAGATTTATTGGAAAGCTTAATTTTTACTTCAAATTTTCTGTTTTCGTGCATTTTAATCGATATAAAAATTTAAAATCATTTTTAAATAGTATTGATTTTCAATTGATTTACAATTCAGAAATAATTTTTGTTGAGGAAAAATTAATTTTTTTTTTAAATATTTTAACTTTACCTCCATTTTTTAAAACTTCCTCTAATCCAACAATATTATTTAAATTGTAATCAGAGCCTTTCACAAGAATATCAGGTTTGATTTTTTTAATAATCTTTAGCGGGGTTTCTTCGTTAAATATAATTACCTGATCAACAAATCTTAAAGACTCCAAAATTAATTTTCTATGCTTTTGGTTATTAATAGGTCTATTTTTTCCTTTTTTTAATTTTTTGATTGATTTATCAGAATTTAGGCCAACTATTAATTTTTCTCCAAGTGTTTTTGAGTATTTTAGAAGATGAACATGGCCTGCATGTAAAATATCAAAGCATCCATTTGTAAACACTATTTTACTTTTTTTTGAATTCATCTAAAATATTTAAAAAATTATCCTTTGTGACAGAAGCAGTGCCAATCTTATCAATAACGAGGGCACACCCCTTATTTGCAATCATTGCACAATCATAATCGGAGAAATTAAGCAACTTTGCAACTGATATTAGAGCAAGACAAGTATCTCCAGCACCAGTTACATCCAAAACATTTACAGATTTGGTTTTAATTTTTTTTAATTTGTTTTTTGAGTAAAGTTCAATACCTTCTTCACCTAATGTTCTAAAAATTGTTTTAAATTTAAATTTTGATTGTAAATATTTAAATTTATTTGCATCAGTCTGATTAGAATTATTAAACAGTGAATTAAACTCATGATTATTTGGCTTAAATATCTCTACCCCCTTATATCTATTAAGATCCTGTGATTTGGAGTCTAAAAAAGTAATAATTTTTTTTTCTTTACACTTCTCAATAATTTTTTTTGGATCAATTAATGATCCTTTTTGATAATCAGAAAATAAAACAGCTGCGCTAGTGTTATTATCTTTATTCTGATTAATCCATTTATTAGCGTAATTTATTATTTTTCGATTGTATGAAAATTTTTTGTTAATTGAAACTTCTTCTTCGTCTAATCTTAAAAGTTGATACCCATTTGCAATAAATCTAGTTTTAAAGGGTGTTGTGTAGTTGCTATCAATAATAATTTTTAAATTTATTTTTTTATTTGCTAAATATTTGTTTATCAATCCAATGTGTTTTTTTGAGTTAACGACACCAATCAGGGTTACTGATGCACCGATTGATGCTAAATTGATTGCAAGATTTGAGGCTCCTCCTGGTTTATATTCCGATGATTTTAGGTTTATAATTGGTGTTGGAGCCTCTGGAGATATTTTGCTCACTTCTCCAAATTGGTAATGATCAATTATAATGTCTCCAATGACAAGCATTTTTAAATTACTTAGTTTCATTTTCTCAATAATAATTTTTTTTTAAAATGGTAGCGGAGGAGGGATTTGAACCCCCGACATCACGAATATGAGCCGTGCGCTCTGACCAACTGAGCTACTCCGCCATTTTAAATAGATATACACTATAATATATGAATTCCAATATGCAGTTTATATTTCTAATTAGGTTAATTATAGTTCTTTATTAAATAAAAGCTTAATGATATTTGATAAAATATGCGTTTAGTTGTTCAAATCCCATGTTATAATGAAGAATTACTTTTAGCTAAAACAATAAAAAGTATACCAAAAAATATTACTGGAATAAGTGAAATTATTACTATTTTGATTGATGATGGTAGTAATGATAATTCTGTAGAAATAGCTAAAAAAGAAGGTGTTAAACATATTTTTAAGCATAAAAAAAATTTAGGTTTGGCTAAAACTTTTATGACAGGCATCAATGAATCAATAAAATTAAATGCTGATATAATTGTAAATCTTGATGCAGATAATCAGTATAATGCAAATGATATCAATTTATTAGTAAAACCAATTCTTGATAATAGCCATGAAATTGTAATTGGAACCAGACCGATTGAAGAAATTAAAAATTTTTCATATGTGAAAAAAAAATTACAGAAGATTGGAAGTTTCGTTGTAAGAAAAATTAGTGGTACAAATATCTTAGATGTAACGAGCGGTTTTAGAGCTATTTCAAAAAAGGCCGCTCTTCAATTAATTGTTTTTAATAATTTTACATACACCTTAGAAACAATAATACAGGCAGGTAATATTGGTATTCCAACGACTTGTGTAGATATTAGAATAAATAGTGATTATAGAAAATCAAAGTTAGTTAAAAGTAACTTTAATTATATAAAAAATTCTTTTTTTATCATTTTAAGAATAATATTAGCATATCAACCATTTAGATTTTTTTTTACATTAGGGGTTTTGTTATTCTCTATTGGTGTAATTCTTGGAGTCAGATGGCTTTTACTTACTTATGTTTTTATAGAAGTGGGTAGAACACATATTCCAAGTCTTATTTTGTCTATAACATTAATGATAATAGGATTTCAGACATGCATCACTTCTTTGCTTGCAGATCTAATGAATATCAATAGACAGCACCTAGAAGAAATGAGGACAATTATTAAAAATTTTGAGAGTAAATCAAAAAATTCGTGAAAAAAAAATTTACTTTAATTGAAGAAATTGAAAATAAAATTTTAAAAAATGATTTGTGTTTTAGTTGTGGTCTTTGCGTAAGCTCTCACAATTATGATGAAGCTAAAATGGTTACTAATTATGAAAAACCAATGCCGAGTTTTTCTAGCAATGTTTCAAAAGATATTGATCAAGATTTGTTTAATGCGTGTCCAGCAAACAAACTTAACTATTATGACCTATACAAAAATTTTTATAAAAAATTTCCAGATAATTGGCCTCTAGGAATTACAGAAGGTCTGTTTTTGGGTTGGTCTAACGATTATAAAAATCATAAACATTTCTCCAGTGCGGGTATTATAACAGAAGTTTTAATATATTTACTAAAAAATAAACTAATAGATGCTGCGATTTTAATTAAGCAATCAAATAAAAATCCAACAGGTGGGGAATATTTTTTTGCTAGAACAGAAACTGAGATTAGACAATCATCACAATCAGTATATACAGCCGTTTCAAATCTTGACAGTTTTCGCGATTTTAAAGTTAATGAGAATTATGCAATAACAACTTTACCTGAACAATCTGCAGCAATAAGATACCTGCAAGTAAATAAAAATTTAAAGGCTTTACAAATCAAATATATCTTAGGCCCATATACAGGAACTATGCTATCATCGAATTTTTTAAACTCATTAAAATTAAAATACAAAATAAATAAATTTGATAAAATTGATGAATTTAAATGGAGAGATGGAAATTGGCCTGGGTCATTATTAGTAAATTACAAATCTGGTAAATCTATAAGCATTCCAAAAATTTACTACAATTATTTGATTCCATTTTATATCTCTAAAATAAGCTTAAATAGTATGGATTTTGTTAATGAGTTTGCTGATCTTGCAGTTGGTGATGCTTGGTCACCAATAGTAGAAAAAAAAAGTAAAGCAAAATCTATAGTAAATGTAAGAAATGAAGAATTAAATAAAATTCTAAATATTATGAAAAATAAATCAATAATATCACTTGAGTCTATAAATGAAAATTTTGCATTATCTATGCATGGACATATGTTAGATTTTAAAAAACGAGGTTCTTATATAAGAATGCTAATTAAAAGAAAATTTAATATAAAAACTCCAAATTTTGGAATTAAGCCAAATAATATTACTTTTATAAGAATAGTAATTGAATTATTTATCATTTTTATTTTTAAAATTTGTAGTTTTAAATTAAGTATTAAATTAATGGAATCCATACCAGAAAAAATTTTAGGTCCCACTTTTAATTATTTAAGACTTTCTTGGAAGTTTATATCAAAACCTGCAAAAAGAAAAAATTTAAATTTAATTAAAATGGTTAGAGATGAATGAATGAAAAAATCTTAATTTTTTTAAAGAATAGATCAAATTTATTTTTTCCACGTATTATGACGCAAGTTTGCAGAGATGAAAATAGCAAGTTCTATGGATGCTTTGATAGAAATTGGTGGCATTATAAAATTAGAGATTTTCCTTCAATTATATTACAACAAGGCTCCTACTCCATTTACATAGCTTCTAAATTAAAAAGAAATCAAATTTTTACTAGAGAAATAAAAGATTTAGCAAAAGCTGGCTGTATTTTTTGGAACAATAGAGTAAATAAATATGGATCATTTGAGGAGTACTATCCTTATGAGAGAGGCTATGCACCTTTAGCTTTTTCAACATTATCCATATGTAAGCTCATTAATGAAAAAGTAATTGAAATAGAGAACATAAAAAAAGGAATTGAAAAAGCAGCATTTCAACTTTTAAAAAGATATGAAAAAGAAGCTATGAATCAACAAATAGCTGGGCTAGCTGCTTTGACTTATATAAACTATATTGATCCACAAACTTTAGAGAGTTCAAAATACGATAATTTATTAAATAAAGTCCTAAATCAGCAGCACAAAGATGGTTGGTTCAATGAGTATGACGGTCCTGATATTGGCTATTTATCAGTATCACTTGATTGTTTTTGGGATATTTATGATATTACCAAAAACCACAGAGTATATTCAGCAATAACTAAAATAACAGATTATATAACATACGTAGTAAACACTCTGAAAGAAAATTTTTCAATTTTTAATTCAAGAAATTCAAACTACATTTTGCCATACGGTCTTTTCAAATCATACATGGATAAAAATCAAAATAAAAAATCTATAAAAGAAGCTGTAGAAACATTATTTTTAAAAGAGATAGATGAATATCATTTTTTTGACTCGATGGATGACAGATATTTATGCCATTACTTAGGTCAATCTCTGTTTCGGTGTTTAGAGCTATTGGAGACTAAATAATGTTCATAAATAAAACTTTTAAAAGCAAAAACAATAATAAAATTAGCTTAAATATTTTCAATAACAAAGGAGGTGCATTTACTATAAACAATTACTCAAAAAATTTAAGTTCAAATAATTATGGCTGGATATTTTTAAGAAATAAAAAAAAATATACAAATTTTCACTTCTCAAGAAAATGGAAAACAAAAATTGATAATAATTCTATCGAAATCAAAGGTTCGCTATTTCAAAAATATGAACTAAAATCATCGCCTCTAAGACATTTAATTTTAAGACTTTTAAGTTTTCTTAATATAAATTTATTTCCTTTTCTAAGAAAGATTATGATTTTTAAAAATGGGGTCAAAGACGTAATCTTTACTAGAAAAATTAAGTTTGATGAATATCAAATTGTTATCTATGATCAGTTCCTAGGAAATATTAAAAATTGTGAAATAAAAAAAAATAGAGGTTTTGATGTAAGGCATACTGCAAGTGGATCAAACTTTGAAATTCAAGATTCAATAAAATTTCATTGTGATATAAAAATTATTTCAAATAATGAGAATGAAATTAATGCCAAAACAACTTATTTTTTAAATGAATAATATTTTTATTGATAAAAAGTTTTATTTTTTCACTTTGATTGGTTTACCAACTTATATTATTTCATTAATTTTAAATTACTCATTGGTAGAAATACTATTATTTAATTATGAAATAGCTTATGCAATCACTTTAACTTTCCTTATTATTTCAAATTTTTTATTAAATTTTTTTGTTGTATTTAAATCTAATAACAAAAAAAATATTTATAAAAAATTTTTTTATTTCTTTATTCTACTAATTTTTTTTAGATTTTGTGATTGGTTAATTTATATGTATCTGATTATTAATTTTAAAATTTGGTATGTGCTTGTTCAAATTTTTAATACTTTTGTATTTTTAATAATTAAATATAAAATATCTAAATCAATATTTTTAGATTAAAAACTAAACAGTAAAGGACTCACCACAACCGCATGTTGACTTCTCATTGGGATTTTCAAAAACAAATCTTGAAGAAAGTTTATCAGTTTGATAATCCATTGTTGATCCAATTAAAAACATAGTAGCCTTAGGTTCAACTAATAACTTTATACCATTCATCTTGATAGTTTCATATTCCTTTAGATCAGTTGATTTTCCAAAATCTAATTTATAAGAATATCCACTACAACCTGATTTATCAACTCCTACAATTACTGAGTCAAACCCATCTGGAGCTTTGGATAATATCTTTTTTATTTGATGAGCTGCTTTAGCAGTAACTGAAATTAGACTATTCATAATTATATTATAAATTAATTTAAAAAATATCCAAAGCAAGTTTTGCTTCTTCGGACATTAAATCTTTATGCCACTTTGGATCCCAAACCAAAGAAACTTCAATTGAATTTAGATTTGATAATTTTTCAACAGATTTTCCTACACTTTCCGGCATAGTTCCTGCAACAGGGCAGTTTGGGTTAGTTAGTGTCATTTTAATTTTAATGTCGTTATTATCATTAATCTTAATTTCGTATATTAAACCTAAATCATATAAGTTGACTGGTATTTCAGGATCAAGGACAGTCCTAATACACTCTATAACT
Organism: uncultured Alphaproteobacteria bacterium; assembly: GCA_902602885.1. GTDB lineage: Bacteria > Pseudomonadota > Alphaproteobacteria > HIMB59 > CACPNW01. Next base: position 61,738 of record CACKSM010000003.1, on the reverse strand, counting down.
TGTTCTTCATTAATTTTAGTCGTTAAGTTTGAATTATTGAATTTTTTTATATAACTTGTGTTTTTATCTGGTAAAAAATCTTCTAGTTCTTTTTCTTCCATTAGTTATAGTAAGATTTTTGTTATTTCATGTATGCTGTCTACTAAATAATCAACATCATCCTTTGTATTATATATTCCAAATGAAATTCTAGAAGTACCAGTGACATTGAAATGTTTCATAAGAGGCTGACAACAATGATGTCCAGTTCTTATTGCTATATTTTTTTTATCTAACATTGCACCTAAATCAGAATTATGTACACCTTCAATATTAAAAGAAATGATTGCACCTTTATTTTTATTTGATCCATATATTTTAATATTATTGAATTTTGAAAGTTTTTCATAAGCATAATTATGAAGTTTCATTTCATGGTCATAAATAACATTTGGATCAACTTCATCCATAAAATTTAATGAAGAATAGAAACCTATAACTGGTGCAATAGGAGGAGTACCTGCCTCAAATTTTTCGTATCCATTTGCATATGTACTTTTATCAATATCTACATCATGAATCATTTGCCCTCCTCCTTGGTAAGGAGTAAATTCATCTATCCACTTATCTTTCATATACAATATGCCAAGGCCTGAAGGTCCATACATTTTATGTGCAGAAAAAACATAAAAATCAGGATCTAAATCTTTTAAATCAACTTTTTTGTGAGGAGCAAATTGACAACCATCTAATAGTAGCGGTATGTTCTTTTTTTTGGCAATTTCTTTTACTGTATCAAAATTCGTTATTGATCCTGTAACATTTGACATATGGGTTAATGTAATTAATTTAGTTTTTGTATTAATTTTATGATTTAGTTCATCATAATTAATCTCACTATTTTCGTTTAGCCCTAGAGGAATAATTTTTACCTTTTTTTCAATTAGATGCCAAGGTATCAAATTAGCATGGTGCTCAAGATAACTTAAGATTATTTCGTCACCATCTTCTAAAAATCTTTTAGACATACAAGATGCAATTAAATTTATACCTTCTGTAGCACTTTTAACAAAAATAATATTGTTTTCAGATGTGTTTAAATAATCTGCAACTTTTTTTCGAGCATCTTCAAATTTTTTTGTTAAATTTGAACTTAATTCATAATTACCTCTATGAATATTTGCATATTCATTTGTGTAACAGTTATTGGTGGCTTCAATCATTTCATCAACTTTTAATGCTGAAGCTGCAGTATCTAAAAAAACTAGATTAGGATTTTTTTTGAATACAGGAAATCTTGATTTTAAATTTGAAATATTCATTTCACTTTACTTAAGTATCTAACTAGTTTCTTTTGAATTATTTCCGACATTTGTTCATTATCAATACTACTTAATTCTTCATTAATAAATGATGATATCAATATTTTAGTTGCTGCAATTTTACTCATACCTCTAGATCGGAGATAAAAAATAGCATTTTCATCTATTGGCCCAATCGTGGAGCCATGACTACATTTCACATCATCAGCGTATATTTTTAATTCAGGTTTAGAAAAATACGATGCATTTTCAGATAAAAGTATCCCTTTGCTTAGTTGATATCCCTCTGTTTTTTGAGCCACTTGATCAACATGAGTATTACTAAAGTATGTTGCTTTAGAGCGATCGTTCAAAATACCTTTATAAACTTGATTACTTTTGCAATCTTCAGCTAAATGCTTAACAAAGGTTTTGTTGTTAGATGTGTTATTATCTTTTAGAAAAAATATTCCTTGTAGATCCGCTTCTGAATTAACTTCTATTAATTCTGAATAATGAAAGTTTCTTACGTAGCCTTCTGAAAAATTGTATACTTTTTGGGTGTAGGTAGAATCTTTTTTACATGAAGAATGAGTTGTTATTATTAAATTATGATTGGGAGAATTGTCTTGAATTAGAAAATGATTTAGCTGAGAATTTTTTTCTAATTTAATTACATTTAATATATTCGATGTAGAATTATTTTTATTTTCATATTCTTCAATAAGATTTAGGGATGATCCTTCTTCACAAATATAATTATTTTTTTGAAAAATGGTTAAATTATCATCAGTAATAATGTTTGATATTTTAATTTTTATGTTGTTATTTTTTTTTATAACAATCTTAAAACCGCTATTTAAAAATAATGAATTTAAATTTACAAAATGATCATTATTTTCAATTGTATCATTTTTAGAAAAATCATTGTAATCTTCATCTAAAATTTTAGTAATTTCAATTTTATCATCTTTAAAACTCGAACACTGTCCATTTACAGAAACTATTGAATAACTATTTTCCTGATTATTGTTTATTACTGATGTTTCTTCAGGGATCAGATATTTATACTTAAAATCAATAAAGTTTTTTAGATTTATATTTTTAAGACTTTCATTATTTTTTTTATCAAATCTATCATTTTCAAAAATATTTATTAATTTATCTCTATGAGTTTGAATATCTTTGTTGTCTGAAAAAAAAATATTTTTTTTATTTTTTAGATAATTATCTTGGATATTCATTACTGAAATTTTTGAAATCCATCTTTTTCTATTTCAGCAGCAATTTCAGATCCTCCTGATTTGACAATAGAACCATTGACCATAACATGTACATAATCTGGTTTAATATAATCCAAAAGTTTTTGATAATGAGTAATAATTAAAAATGAATTATCTTTTGTTTTAAGTTTATTAACCCCATCGGTAACGATTTTAAGAGCATCAATATCCAGGCCTGAATCTGTTTCATCTAAAATAGCTAAATCAGGATTAAGAATACTCATTTGTAAAATTTCGTAACGTTTTTTTTCACCTCCAGAGAAGCCTGTATTAACTGATCGTTTAAGCATATCAATATTTATACCTAAATCACTAGCTTTAGATTTTAAAAGCTTGGCAAATGATAAATTATCAATTTCTTCTTCATTCATACGTTTTCTTTTAGAATTAATTGCAGAGTGTAAAAATGGAGTGATATTTACTCCAGGTATTTCAACAGGATATTGAAAAGCCAAAAACATTCCTTCTTGTGCTCTTTCTTCGATATTTAAATCAAATAAATCATTATCTTTAAAGTTAATTTTACCATTTAAGATTTCATAATCCTCTTTACCTGCAAGAACGTTTGCTAATGTACTTTTACCAGATCCATTTGGCCCCATAATTGCGTGAACTTCACCTTTATTAATATTTAAGTTAAGACTTTTAAGAATATTTTTATTTTCAATTTTTACTGATAGGTCTTTGATTTCTAAAAACATACTAACCTACACTTCCTTCGAGAGATATGGATACCAGTTTTTGTGCTTCAACAGCAAATTCCATAGGAAGTTCTTGCAAAACTTGTTTGCAGAAACCGTTTACTATTAATGAAACTGCTTCTTCATGACTTAAACCTCTTTGTCTGCAATAATAAAGTTGATCTTCATTAATTTTAGAAGTGGAAGCTTCGTGCTCAATAACAGCTGTATTATTTTTTGAATCAATGTAAGGAACTGTGTGCGCCCCACATTGATTTCCTACTAACAAAGAATCACATTGCGTATAATTTCTTGCCTTTTCAGCTTTTCTTAAAAAAGAAACCTCACCTCTGTAAGTATTTTGTGACCGACCTAAGGAAATACCCTTTGATATAATTTTGCTTTTGGTATTTTTACCAATATGAGTCATTTTCGTTCCCGTATCAGCTTGTTGAAAATTGTTTGTTATTGCAACAGAGTAAAATTCGCCTATTGAATTATCGCCTTTTAAAATACAGCTAGGATATTTCCATGTAATAGCAGATCCTGTCTCTACTTGTGTCCACGATATCTTACTATTTTTACCCGCACAAAGACCTCTTTTAGTAACAAAATTATATATACCACCTTTTCCCTCTTCATCTCCTGGATACCAATTTTGAACAGTTGAATATTTTATTTCCGCATCTTCTAAGGCTATTAGTTCTACATTAGCTGCATGTAATTGATTGTCGTCTCTTTTGGGAGCGGTACAGCCTTCTAAATAGCTAACGTAACTGCCTTTATCGGCAATAATTAAAGTTCTCTCAAATTGGCCAGTATTTTCAGCATTAATTCTAAAATAAGTTGATAGCTCCATTGGACATTTTACACCCTCTGGAATGTATACAAATGATCCATCAGTAAACACAGCTGAATTTAATGCAGAAAATGAATGGTCTCCAGCTGGTATAACTGATCCTAAGTATTTTTTTATTAAATCAGGATGTTTCTGAATTGCCTCTCCGATGGAAGAAAAAATTATACCAAGCTTTTCTAATTCACTTTTATAGGTAGTTGCAACTGAAACGCTATCAAAAACAACATCAACGGCAACACCCGCTAATACTTTTTGCTCCTCTAAAGGAATTCCAAGTTTGTTATATGTTTCTATAAGTTTTGGATCTACTTCACTTAGATCTTTGGGTTTCTTTTCAAAACCTTTAGGTGCAGAATAATAATAGATATCTTGATAGTCAATTTCAGGAAAACTAAGGTTTGCCCATTTTGGCTCTTTCATTTTTTTCCATTTTGAAAATGCTTTTAATCTCCATTCAAGCATCCATTCTGGCTCGTTCTTTTTTAGCGAAATAAATTTAATGATATCTTCGTTTAATCCTTTTTTTGGCTTTTCTTCATCTATATCTGTAACAAAGCCATACTTGTACTTATTTTTACTATAAGAATCTAATGTATTTAGAGTTTCTGAGTTCACAATACATCATCTAATTCATTAATTGAAAAAATCTAGTTAATTCAACAAGAATTAAGCAAATTTAGAACTGATTTTAAATTTATGAAGTAATCCAACCACCGCCAAGTAATTGGTCATTTTTATAAAAAACACAAGCTTGTCCAGGAGAAGTTTTATCTAATTCTGTTTCAAATGTAAAAGTTCCATGTTCGCTATTTATATCAAGAATTCCTGGTAAATCCTCCTGGGTTGATCTTATTTTTGCTGAACAAACAAGTCCTTTAGGTTGAATATTACCACCTAACCAATTAATATTTTTAAAGTTAATTACATTTTTTCTCAATTTTTCTTTCGTACCCAGAGTGATTGAGTTTTGATCTTTATTTATATCTAGTACGTATAATGCTTTTTTAGAGCCGCTGATACCAATACCTTTTCTTTGACCAATTGTGAAATTACTAATTCCATCATGAGTTCCAAGAATATTATTATCAATGTCATAGATTATACCTTTTTTGTTTACACTTGGGTTTAAATTATTTACGAGATCCCTATAAGAGTCAGATGTTACAAAACATATATCTTGACTATCGGGTTTATCGCTAACACTTAATTTATATTCTTTTGCTAATTGTCTAATTTCAGATTTTTTATAATCACCTAGTGGAAATCTAACATAATTTAATTGCTCTTGTTGCGTTGCAAAGAGAAAAAAACTTTGATCTTTTGAAAAATCTTTTGCTTTATGTAAACTTGCATTATTTAAAGTTCCTTTTCTTATTGCGTAATGACCTGTTGCAAGCGCATCAGCTCCAATTTTTTTTGCCTCATTAAGTAAATCTGAAAATTTCACTGTTTCATTACACTTAACACAAGGTAAAGGAGTTTCACCATTAGCATAAGAATCAACAAAGTTGCTAATTACTCCATCAAAAAACTTATCTTGATAATCTAAAACTCTGTGTTTGAAATTATTTTTTAGCGCAACATTTTTAGCATCTTCAATATCAATACCGGCACAGCATGATTTTGTTCTAGATACTTTGGAGTTATTATACAGCCTTAGTGTAATGCCAGTTACATCGTATCCTTGTTTTTTAAGCATTACGGCTGCAACTGAGCTGTCTACTCCTCCAGACATAGCTACAACCACTTTTGTGTCCTTTTCTGACTTATCAAAACCAAGAGAATTCATATATTTAAAATATCTATATTTACAAAATCATATAACTTCAATAATAGCTTTATCAAATGGTTGATTTATTAATACCTGGACCTGAAGGTAAAATAGAAGCAAAATATTCTCATAATAATAGAGATGATTCTCCAATTGTCATATTGTTACATCCAGACCCATCTAAAGGTGGTACAATGCATACGAAAATTATATTTAAAATGTATAAAATTTTTATCCAGGCTGGATTTTCTACAATTAGATTTAATTTTAGAGGAGTAGGTAAAAGTGAAGGTGTTTTTGATGATGGTGAAGGTGAATTAAGTGATGCTGCATGCGTCTTGGATTGGCTTCAGCAATATAATACTAATTCAAAAACATGTTGGGTAGCTGGATTTTCATTTGGAGCTTGGATTGCAATGCAACTTCTAATGAGAAGGCCAGAAATAAATGGATTTGTTAGCATCTCTCCTCCCGCTAATTTAAGAGATTTTAGTTTTTTAGCACCTTGTCCCTCTTCAGGCTTAATTGTGCATGGAGATAAAGATAATATTGCTTCATTTGATTCAACCAAAATATTATTTGAAAAACTACAACAACAAAAAAAAGTTGATATCAAATTTAAACCTATAAAAGGAGCAGATCATTTCTATGAAAGCTTCTCAAATGAATTTGAAGATTCAATAAAAGATTATATAAATCAAACAATTGTAATAAAATAATTAATAATGAAATTCAAATCAGATTTTTTAAATGAAATTGATGCAAGAGGTTTTATTTATCAAAATATAGAAATTGAAAATCTAGATAAAATAATTTTGAATAATAAAATATCTGGTTACATTGGTTTTGATATTACTAGCGATAGTTTACACGTAGGGAGCTTAATTCAATTAATGCTACTTCATTGGCTTGATTTTTATGGGCATCAATCAATTGCATTAATTGGTGGGGGGACTACATTAATTGGCGATCCTTCTGGAAAAGATAAAACTAGAAAAATATTAACTAAAAATCAAATTGATAAAAATATAAATAATATAGAAAAAACATTTAGTAGATTTATTAATCTAAATAAGAATTCTTTGATAATTAATAACTATGATTGGCTTTCAAATCTAAATTATATAGATTTTCTTCGAGAGTTTGGATCTAAAGTTACTTTAAATAAAATGTTAACTTTTGAGTCTGTTAAAAGTAGACTAGATCGAGAGCAACCTTTAACAATTTTAGAATTTAATTATATGCTTTTGCAAGCATATGATTTTTTACATTTAAATAAAAATTATAATTGTGTCCTACAAATGGGAGGATCTGATCAATGGGGTAATATATTAAGTGGAGTTGATTTGATAAAAAAAATTAATAACAAAAATGCATTCGGTATTACTTCGCCATTAATAACTAATAGCGATGGATCTAAAATGGGAAAAACTGCTGATGGTGCAGTATGGCTAAATAAAGATAAAATATCAAGTTTAGAATTTTTTCAATTTTGGAGAAATGTAAATGATAATGATGTTACAAAGTTTTTATATTTGTTCACTAAACTTCCTTTGAAAGAAATAGAAAAACTTTCAACTCTTAGAAACGAAGAAATAAATGAAGCAAAAAAAATATTGGCATATGAAGTTACAAAAATTGTGAGAGGTAAAGAAGATGCAGATGAAGCACTTGAAGTTGCTTACAACGTTTTTAATGCAAATAAAATTGATGCGAGATTGCCAAATATTTCAGAAAAAAAATTGAATCTACAAGATGACATTTTTACAATTTTAGATGCAATTGAAAAACTAGAACTTGTTAAAAGTAGAAGTGAAATTAAAAGATTAATTAAATCTAATGGTATAAGAGTGAATGATAAATTATATCAAAATAGCAACTTCTCGCTTAAAGAATACACAGGATCAAAAGAAATAAAAATATCTATAGGCAAAAAGAAAATAGGGATTTTAAAGGTACTGTAGAATATTTATAAAGTAAGAGAATTTTCCAAAAAATTATTTATTTTTCCATCTAAAACATCATTTATGTTAGAAGTTTCATATCCACTTCTTAAATCTTTTATTAATTTATAAGGATGTAAAACATATGATCTTATTTGATTACCCCATCCAATATCTTTCTTATCTTTATTTTTGATATTTTCATTTTCTTTTCTTTTTTGAAGTTCTGCTTCGTAAATTCTTGATTTGATCATTTTCATAGCATTTGATCTATTTTTATGCTGTGACCTATCATTCTGACATTGAACAACAATATTTGTTGGTAAGTGTGTAATTCTTACAGCACTGTCAGTTTTATTTACGTGTTGCCCTCCTGCTCCAGAAGCTCTATATGTATCTATTCTTAAATCATTTTCTTTAATTTCTATTTCAATTTTTTCATCTATTTCTGGATACACCCACACACTTGCAAAGCTTGTATGTCTTCTTTTATTACTATCAAATGGTGAAATTCTTACTAGTCGATGAATGCCACTTTCTTTTTTCAACCAACCATAAGAGTAATCCATCACAATTTTTAGTGTACAAGATTTTATTCCTGCTTCTTCACCGCGCATTTCTTGTAATAAATTTACTTTACAACTATCTTGATCCTCTGCCCATCTTAGATACATTCTTTGTAAAATCTCTGCCCAATCTTGACTCTCAGTTCCTCCAGCACCTGCATGAATTTCTATAAATGCATTAAGGTGATCAGCTTCATCATTTAATAAATTTAAATATCGAATTTTTTCAGATAATTTTAAAGTAAGATCAACTTCATTTTTTAAATCATCTAATAATGATTTATCATTGTCTTTTTGAATAAATTTATAAATTTCTTCATTTTCATTGAGCAATTTTCTTAGTTTATTAAAGTCGCTGATTTTGTTCTCAATAGATTTTATTTCTTGAAAAATATTTTTTGCATCATTATTTTCCCAAATGTTAGGATCTGAACTTTTAAGCTTTAAATCTTCTAATTTTTTTTTAAGAGAATTATAGTCAAACTCCCCTCCTTATAAGATCAAAGTTTGACCTTATTTTCTTTAAATTTTCATCAATTAAATCAACATTTTCCATATATGAATACTATAATAAACCACCTGTTCCAGAAATGGAATTATTATTAAAATTTTCTAATCCATCAATAATGTTTATATTCCCAGAATATGGCTCAGAACCTAAAATGAAAGGTTCGCTTATACTTCCCTCTTTATTTGATATCATTCCATTTCTTGGGTCAATTCTTACAAAACTTATTCCTGAAGGAATTCTAAATGGTTTTTTATTTTTATTAATTTTTATTTTTTGAGCAAACTTTTTAAATATAGGAACAGCTACACTAGAACCAGTTTGCTTGTATCCAAGAGATTTTGGTTGATCATAGCCAACATAAACTCCTATGACTAAATCAGGAGTATATCCAATAAACCAGGCATCTTTATTTTGATTTGTTGTTCCAGTCTTGCCAGCTATCGGTACATCTAAATCTTTTAATCTTTTTGCTGTACCTCTTTGGATTACACCTTCCATCATCGAAGTAATTTGATAAGCCAAACGTGGATCAACTACCAAGCTCTGTTCTTCATCTAAATTTGGAATTTTTATTTTTGATGTAAATGAGTCAACAATACATTCATTACATTTTTTTAAACTAGTATCACGTATCTTATTTCCATTTCGATTATAAATACTTGTAATAAATTTAGATTCAATTTTTTTACCTCCATTGGCAATAATAGCATAAGCATTAGTAAGGTCTCTTAAAGTAATAACTCCAGAACCAAGTGACATTGAAAGTTTATCATCAAAACCTTCATTGATATTAAATTTACTAGCCATATTTAAAATTTTGTCCATACCAATTCTATTAGCAAGTCTTACGGTCATTAAGTTTCTAGATTTTTCAATGCCTGTTCTCATTGTTGTTAATCCATAAAATTCATCTGTATAATTTGATGGTTTCCATTTTGGAAGGCCTGGGCCTTGATCAACTACATAAGGTGCGTCAAGAATTAATGTTGAAGGAGAATAACCTTCATTCAATGCTGTTAAGTAAACAATGGGCTTAAATGCTGATCCAGGCTGTCTTTTAGCTTGTGTGGCTCTATTAAATTCACTTTTGTGAAAACTATATCCTCCAGAAAGAGCTAATATATCTCCATTATGAGGGTCCATAACAATTATTGCACCATTTACTAACGGTTCTTGTTTTATATTGTAAGAATTATTATTTCTTTCAATGTAAATTACATCACCCTCATTGAAGTCCTCATTAGAAAGCCAATTATTATTGGGGCTATTTAAATTTACGATTAATTTTACTTTAGAGTTATTATAAACTTCTATTTTAGAATTATAAATTTTATTAATTATAACAGTTTCCCAATTTGGGAAAAAAGGATTTATTTTTTTATAATAATCTTGATTCTTAAAAAAATTATCAAAATCAGTATTTTCAATCAAACCATGCCAACCTTGTTTTTTTTCGTATTCCATTAATCCTTCAACTAAACTGAGGTTTGCATTTTTTTGAATTTCTGAATCAAGTGCCGTCTTAATTATTAAACCATCTGAATAAAGTTTTTCTTTTCCAAATTTTAAATATAGTTCTTTTCTAATTTCTTCATAAAAATAATCTGCATCTAAAAACTTTCTATCATTACGTTTGAAAACTTGAAGTGGTTTATTTTTATAAATTAGATCTTCTTTTTTTATATATCCATTTTGATACATTCTATCAATTACCCAATTTCTTCTTTCAATGGCTTTTAAATAATTCGTTTTTGGGTTATAATTATTTGGTGCTTTTGGTAATGCAGCTAAGAAAGCTATTTCATGAAGTTCTAGATCATAAATAGATTTATTAAAGTAGTTTAAACTTGCTGTACCAATTCCATAAGAACCATATCCTAAATAAATATCATTTAAGTATAATTCTAAAATAGAATTTTTATCTAATATATTCTCAATTCTAATAGATAAAATAATTTCTTTAATTTTTCTAGAGTAACTTAATTCATTACTTAATAAGAGATTTTTAACTACTTGTTGTGTAATTGTTGAGGCTCCAACTACCCTTTTATTAGAATAAGTATTCAGGATATTAGTAAAAATTGCTCTAAATATTGCAATAAAGTCAACGCCATAATGTTGATAAAAATTCTTATCCTCAGATGATAAAAAAGCTAATTTGATAGTTTGAGGTATTCTACTTTCAGGAATAAATATTCTTTCTTCCGTATAAAAGCTTTTCAATAGTAATCCATCTGAACTATAAATTCTTGAAGACAAATTTGGTTTATAATTTACGATACTATTATATGATGGTAATTCTGGTGAGTATCGCCAAAGTGTGTAGAAAATTGATGAAATTGATATAAATGCAAAAATGCATAGTAAAATTAGCAATAATTTTATATAAGAAAATAATCTATTCATATTTATAAACTACATTGTGAAATAGTTAAAAATGTGACATTAGGCAAATATTATACAGATATTCAAAAATGACTTTAATATATAAAAATTTTTACGGAGTTTCGGCATTATGTCAAAAAATATACTTATCGATACAACAAATAACATTGAAACAAGAATTGCAGTTACAGACGACGGTAAACTTGACGATTTTGAAATTGAAACAAATAAAAAAAATGCAGTTAAAGGGGATGTTTATCTAGCAAAAATTACAAGAATAGAACCCTCTCTTCAAGCGGCATTTGTTGATTTTGGAGCAAATAGAAACGGTTTCCTACCACTTACAGAAATACACCCGGATTATTTTAAGATTCCTGCTGTAGATGAAGAAAAAATAAAAGAACTTAACGATAAAATAAATAATGAAAAAGAAGATGATGATTTACAAAACTCTGAAAATGATAATGAGTTAGATGAATCTGAGAATGACAATATTGAAACTAAATCTGAAGAACAACAAGACAACACAGATGAAAAAACTATTTCTATAAGAAAAAGAAAAAATAAAAAATTAAGTCCAAGAAAAGAATATTTCAATTTTTTTAGAAAATATAAAATTCAAGATGTAATTCGACCTAAACAAGTTTTACTTGTTCAGATCAACAAGGAAGAAAGAGGTTTAAAAGGTGCAGCACTAACAACATATTTATCTTTTGCAGGAAGATATTGTGTCCTAATGCCAAATAGTATGAATAGTGATGGAATATCAAGAAAAATTGGAGATATAGAAGAAAGAAAAAAATTAAAGCAGATTTTATCATCAGTAGAAATACCAGAAAAAATGTCTGTAATTGTAAGAACAGCTGGGATTGGAAGGACAAAAAAAGAAATTTCAAAAGATCTATCATTCCTTGTAAGCCAATGGAATAAAATTAGAGAAATTACTTTAAAATCAGAAGCACCCGAAATGATTCATGAAGAAGGCAATATTTTAAAAAGAGCAATCAGAGATATGCTAAGTGAAGATGTAGAAAAAATTTTAGTTGAAGGTAAAGATGGATACGATAAAGTTAAAAAAATTACAAAAAATTTAGCACCGACATTTGTAAAAAAAATAAAACAATACAAATCCGATGAAAACTCACTTTTTGCTTCCAATAATATTGAAACTCAAATTAATGATCTTTTTAGTCTAAATGTAAAATTAAAATCTGGAGGTTCTATTGTAATTAACACAACTGAAGCATTAGTGGCTGTAGATGTAAATTCTGGTAAAAATACCTCTGAGAGAAATATTGAAAATACAGCATTAAAAACAAATTTAGAAGCTGCAGTAGAGATAGCAAGACAACTAAGATTGAGGGATCTCGGAGGCTTAGTAGTTATAGATTTCATTGATATGGATGATTATCGAAATAATTTTAAAGTAGAAAAAAGTTTAAAAACTGCCCTTGTAAGAGATAGAGCGAGAGTTCAAATTGGAAGAATAAGTATGTTTGGATTAATGGAGTTATCAAGACAAAGATTAAGATCCAGTTTAATAGATAAATCTTTTGAAAGATGTAATTATTGTAAAGGATCAGGTTTAATTTTAAATTCTTCTTCAATAATAGATCAAATATTAAAAGTGATTAAAGAAAAAATCTCTGAAAACAAAAATTCAATAATCAACGTTAAATGTAATAGTGGATTAGCAGAATATTTATTAAATAATAAAAAGATTGAGATAAATTCATTAGAAAATAAATTTGAATCAAAAATCAATTTTTATTTTGATCCACAATATTCTTTGCACGATCCTTTAATTGAAATTGATGAAAATAATCATTCCAAAGGTCCTGAAAAAATAAGTGAAAAAAAGAAAAATAAAACTACTAAAGTTACTAAAAAAAAGAAAATAATAAAAACTAAAAAAACAAAAAAGAGTATTAAGAAAAATGATTTAAATGATAATGAAATAAAAGAAGATAATAAAATTGATACTGAAAAGGATCTAAATTTAATCGAGAGTGAAATAAATGAAGATGAAGAAAAAACTGGATGGTGGTCTTAAAAAAATATCAATATATTTGTTATTTTTTATTTTTTCTTCAAACATTTGTTATAGTTCACAAATACTAGATTACGAAACAGAAGAATTTGTTAAAGAAATTATTGAAGATATTATTGAAGTAAATAAAATAAATAAAAAAATTAATTTTAAATTAAATAATAGTAATGAAATAAATGCTTTTGTAGATATTAATAATGTAATACATATTAATTCAGGCTTAATTATTCATTGCTCAGATTATGTTGCATTATTGTCAGTATTAGCTCATGAAGTTGGCCATATAGATCTCAATCATATTGCACTTAGAAAAAAAACAATAGAAAATATTAAAAAATATAATACGTTAGGGCTTTTATCTGTAATAGCTGGATCAGCATTAACTCAGAATTCTCAATTGTTACAAGGCAATATTCTTACTTCAGGAGCTTTATCAAATCAATATATTATTTTTAGTAAAGATCAAGAAATGGAAGCAGATTTATATGCCTTGAAAACACTAAGTTTACTTAGAACTAATTCTAAATCTATTCAAACATTATTAGAAACAATAGAGCAAAAATTATTAAATAAAGGTTTTTCAAAAGATGATCAAAGAGTTAGTACTCATCCATATTTTGAGGATAGGATTTTATTAATAAAAAACTTCGAAGACAATAAAACTAATAATTTTAATGAAAGATATAATAAAAGATTTAACTACATAAAAGCAAAATTTTTAGGTTATAGTGATAATGAGGAAGTTTTAAGTGAATTAAATGAACCTTTTAAAACTTATGCAGAATCAATTAAATTAGCTAGAAGTGGAAATCTAAAAATGTCCCTACAGAATTTAAATGAAATAATCAAAAACAATAATAATAATTTTTTACTAGAAACTAAAGCAGATATATTATTCTCTTATGGATATACTAAAGAAGCTAAAAAATTCTATAAAAAAAATTTAGAAAAATATCCTTTAAATTATTATGCTCAAATTAGAATATTTGAAAATATAGAAATAAAAAATTTATCTAATAGTGACACAGAAATAATTTTTCAAAATAATAAAAATCTTTTATATAAATTTTACAATAATAAAAATGTTCTATTTAAATATTTTGAACTAGCACAAAAATTAAATAAAAATGAATGGTTGGATTTCTTTAAGTTTTTTTTATCAATTAATGATATAAAAAAAGAAGTTGTTGATATTGAAATTAAAAATTTTAAAAGTACTAATGATAGTGACTTATTAAAACTTGTTAATATAATTGAGAATGTAAATTAATGAGTGGATCTCTAGTATATCAAGATTATATAAATTTAATTAATAAAAATTTAATAATCACTGAAAATATTAAAAATAATCAAATACAACCATCAAGCATGGATTTGTCATTAAGTGAGGAATGCTATGAAATTAAGTATAGCTTTTTATCCTATAATTCAAAAGTTAGAGATAAATTAAAAGATTTAGCTATTAAAAAAATAAATCTAAGTAAAGAATTTATATTTAGAAAAAACAAGACTTACATTGTTAAACTGAATGAAAGTCTTTACTTGAAAAATAATATATTTGGTCACTGCAACCCTAAAAGTAGCACCGGGAGATTAGATATTTTTTGCAGAACACTTGTTGATTATGCAGAAGAATACGAAAAAATTCCTAAAAATTATAAAGGTGAGATTTTTTTAGAAATAACATCAAGATCATTTGATATATCTTTTAAAAAAAATAATTCTTTAAATCAATTGAGACTTGTGAGTAAAAATCATAATTATTTGACTGATAAACAACTAATTAACCTGAATAAAAAACGAAAAATTTCAAATCAAACTAGAGACAATGTTAAAATTGATAACGGATTAAAGTTATCAGTTGAACTAGCTGGATCAAATATAGTTGCTTACGTAGCCAAAAAACATACTCCAGTGCTTAATTTTTCTAAAATTAAATCTCATAAAATAAATGATTTTTGGAATATAATTAAAAAAGACAATAAAAAATTAGTAATTGAAAAAAACAAGTTTTATATTTTAAGATCAAAAGAGAAAGTAGTAATACCATCAAATTTAGCTGGAGAAATGATACCATACGATACAGGCATTGGAGACTTCAGAGCACATTATGCAGGTTTTTTTGATCCTGGTTTTGGTCTAGGTAGAGGATCATATGCAGTTCTGGAAGTAAAAACAAATGAAGTGCCTTTTTTGTTAGAAGATGGTCAAACTATAGCTAGAATTAAATATGAAAAGTTGAACAAAAATAGTAATATTGTATACGGAAAAGATATTAAATCAAATTATCAGAACCAAGGTTTAAAATTAAGTAAGCATTTTAAATAGAATGAAAAAAATAATAATTATTAATGGCCCTAACCTAAATCTATTAGGTAATAGAGAAGATGATATTTATGGCAAAGACAGTTTAGATAAGATTAAATCTGATTGTGAAAAAAAAGGTATAGAGAAGAACTTAGAAATTATTTTTTTCCAATCTAATAACGAAGGCGAGATAATTGATAAAATTCATGAAGTAAATGATAAATTTGATGGTCTAATTATCAATCCAGCAGCATTTACTCATTCATCAATAGCCATTCTAGATTCATTAAGAGCAATAAATAAGCCCAAGATAGAAATTCATCTTTCAAATATTTATTCAAGAGAGGATTATAGAAAAAAAAGTATTACTTCCGAAGGAGTGCATGGTTTGATATGCGGATTTGGTGGAAATAGTTATCTTCTAGGAATTGAAGCATTATGCAAATTAATTTATAAATAAGTATGACTAAAATAGATAAAACAGATTTAGAGAATATAAAGTTAATCGTTAAAGAATCAAAAATCAATAGTGTTGCTAAAATAAAAATAAAAAAAAATGATTATGAAATTGAGATTACTTCAAATGACTTCATTGAAAACAATGTTTCCGTTCAAAAAATAGAAAAAAATACTGAAGTTAAAGAGGTTGAAAATAAAAATGATGTTGTAAATGAAGATAATATTGTTAAATCTCCAATGGTAGGAGTAGCTTATCTTTCTGCTGATCCAAATTCGCAGCCTTATATTAAAGTTGGTCAACATGTTAAAGCCGGTGATACTTTATTGTTAATTGAGGCGATGAAAACTTTTAATGAAATTAAAGCTCCTAGATCTGGAGTTATCAAAAAAATAGTCGCGTTGAATAGCCAGCCCGTTGAATATGGTGACACTCTTATAATTTTTGAATAATGTTCAAAAAAATACTGATAGCTAATAGAGGTGAAATTGCTTTACGTGTTCTTAGAGCCTGCAGGGAATTAGGAATAAAAACTGTAGCCATTCACTCTGATGTTGATGAAAATGCAATGCATGTAAGAATGGCAGATGAAAGTATTTGTGTTGGACCAGCTTCTGCACAATCCAGTTATTTAAACATACCTGCAATTATAACTGCTGCAACATTAACTGATGTAGATGCAATTCATCCTGGATATGGTTTTTTAAGTGAAAATCAAAGGTTTGCCGAAATTATTGAAGAACACAATATTAAATTTATTGGACCAAAATCAGAACATATTAAAATGATGGGTAACAAAATTGATGCAAAAAAAATAATGGATGAAACTGGAGTGCCCACAGTAAAAGGAATAAATGATTTAAGTGATAAAATTAAAATTGAAGAATTTATAAAAAAAGTAAAATACCCAATTATAGTAAAAGCAGCGAGTGGTGGTGGTGGAAAAGGAATGAGAATTGTCACAGAAGAAGATGATTTGAATAAAGCTATAAATGAAGCAAAAATTGAAGCAAAAAAATCATTTAATGATGAAAATGTTTATTTAGAAAAATTTTTAACATCTCCAAAACATATCGAAATTCAAGTTCTTTGTGATTCATTTGGAAATGTTGTTACTCTTGGAGAAAGAGATTGCTCAATTCAAAGAAAACATCAAAAACTTATTGAAGAGAGTCCAAGTTCAGTTTTAACAAATGAAAATAGAGAAAAAATTTCCGAACTTTGTAGAAAATCTATGAAAGAAATCAGATATGAAGGAGTTGGAACATTAGAATTTTTATATGAAAATAATGAATTTTATTTTATGGAAATGAATACAAGATTACAAGTTGAGCACCCAGTAACAGAAATGGTTACCGGAATAGATCTTGTTAAGGAACAAATTCTTGTTGCTAATGGTGAAAAACTTACAATCAAACAAGAGGATATAAAACTTAAAGGTAGTTCAATTGAATGCCGAATTAATGCCGAACATCCAGAGAGTTTTATACCATCACCTGGTAAGATAACACAATATCATCAACCTGGAGGACTAGGCATTCGAGTAGATTCAGCGGTTTATGATGGATACTCAATTCCATCCCACTATGATAGCATGATTGGTAAGCTAATTACCTATGGCGCAACAAGATCAGAAGCTCTAAAAAAAATGAATAGAGCACTAGAAGAATATGTAATTATGGGAATAAATACTAATATTCAACTACATCAAAAAATTATTCAAACTGATGAATTTAAAAGAGGAAGTTACAACATTAATTTTATGTCAAATTTAATTGAGTAAAATAATTGATTTAAACAGCTTAATAGAATTTTATAAAAAAGCTTACTTTCCGATGGCTGATAGTAAGTATTCTGAAGAAATAAAATTTTATAAACCCAAATTAAGATTTATCATTCCAATTTCAAATTTTCATTATCCAAAGAAACTTTTTAGTGAGTTTAAAAAAACAAAATATAGTTTTAAAATTGATCAAAATTTTGCAAAAGTTATAGAGTTATGCAAAGAAATTAAAAGAAAAGATCAAGATACTTGGATTAATGAAATTATTTTAGATACATATATTGAATTACACAAAATAGGTAAATGTCACAGTGTAGAATGTTATGAAGATGATAATCTGATTGGTGGTTTATACGGTTTACATATAGGATCATGTTTTTTTGGTGAAAGCATGTTTAGTTTAAAGACCAATACAAGTAAGTTTTGTCTACTTTATTTATTGGCAATATTAAAAAAAAATAATTTTTCTATTTTAGATTCACAGTTTTTCAATCCTCATTTAGTTCAGTTTGGAGCGTATGAGATGGAAACTGAAATTTATGAAAATAAACTAAAAGAAAGTTTAGAGATTGAAAGTTTTTTTAAGGAAGTTAATAATTTTCAAGAAGTCTTATCGTTACTACAACCAACTAACCAAAGATCATAAATAGGATTTTCTAAAGGAGTAACATCGGGGGAAGAAGAAATCATCCAGCCTTTATAAATATTAGTATTTTCATTATTGATAGTATCGTATACATCTATCAAAACATAGTCTTCAGGAATTTCAGTTGGAGGAGTGCTACCGCAATACAAAACTTCAATATTTAAAGTTTCCCATGATATTTTCGATCTTACCAAAATATCCTTAGTAGAAACTTTATTAGTAGTCTTGTTTAATAACTTAAAAGAAGCATATTTTTTTTCAATAGTCTCAGCAGAAACAGTTAACGGTAGAAGAAAAAAAAATGTTACTCTAATTAGGAGTCCAAGATTTATATTCTTCTTCTTTTTTTTCTGGGTCATAATTTTTTGAAAGAGGATGAGATGATGGGAAATATGCATCACTAGTACCAGTCATATTTGGTTTATGATTTTTTTGCCATTTATATTTATGCGAATAGTCAAGTGGAGGATTATCAATCGATTTGTGAAGCCAGGCATGCCAGTGTGGTGGTATATTTGAAGCTTCTATTTCGCCTTTAAAAATCACCCATCTTTTTGCTTTTAAATTTTTAGAATCTTTAGAACTGCAGTAATATTTATTTCCTAATTCATCACTACCAACTAAGTTTCCCTTAAGCCAAGTATAGATTTTTGTTCCTAATGACATTAATATTTCTATAAAGATTAATGGACTACTTTCCAATTAATTTTTTTATTAGCATAAAAATTCTTAACCTGAATGTCATTATAACTAGATAATTCTGACATAATCCATTCTTTTTTTTCTAATTTAATTTTTTTATCATTGATTGGAAAACTATAATGTTTTGCACCATTAATTGAACAAAATATCTCTAACTTATCAATTGCATTTTCTTGGTCAAAAATTTCTGCATATAATTCTATTGAGCAAGGAGATGAAAATATGCCTGGCTTAGATGACATATCTGGTTTTTTTTCTTGAATTGGATGTGGTGCTGAGTCCGTACCTAAAAAAAATTTGGAATTATTGTGACATGCAGCTTTTCTTAATTCTATTAAATCTGTTTCGTTTTTAACAACTGGCATACAAAAATGATGAGGATTAATAGAATCATCATGAAATACATCTTTTTTTGTTAAAAGCATGTGGTGAGGTGTAATTGTTCCTGCAATATTTTCATTTTCTTTCACATAATTAACTCCATATGAAGTTGATACATGTTCAAGTGTGATTTTTAAAAGGGGGAATTTTTTTCTAATAATGCTTAATTCATCATCTATAAAATATTTTTCTCTATCAAAAATATCTATATCTTCAGCTACTTTTTCACCGTGTATTAGTAATGGACTTTTTTCTTCTTCTAAAATCTCTAAAAATTTAAAGATTTTTGAAATGTCATTCACCCCATGACTTGAGTTTGTAGTTGCATTTGAGGGATAAAGTTTAGACCCAAAGAAAACTTTATTTTGTATACCTTTTCTAAAATCTTCTAAATCTAAATTTTCATTTAAATAACAAGGTATAAGTGGTTCAAAATTATTACTAGATGCTTTATTTAAAAGCTCTTTATAAGCAGAAGCTTTATTAGTATCTGTTATGGGAATTTCTGTATTTGGCATTGCCACACATCTATTATTTATTCTTGAGGAGAAATTAGTAACCATTTCTAACATGTCACCTTCTCTAAAATGTACATGCCAATCATCAGGCTGAATTATTTCAATATTTTTATTCACAATAATTATTTTTTTGTAATATAGAATAAATCTTTTCTACGCTTATAGAGTCCATATAGGACTTTCTTTTATCAATATTTATACTTTTAAAATGGTCGTAGCTTTCATTTGTTCTTATAACTTGTGAATCTTGCATAAATGGACCATAAATCATATCATTTGTTGGGCCAAATAATACTATAGACTTTAATTTTGTGGCTGAAGCCATATGTGATAATCCTGAATCATTTCCAATAAATAATTTTGATTTCTTCATATAAGCAGCAGTTTGAGTCAATGATGCACCAAATAAATTAATTATCTTATTACTATCAATATTTTTTGTTATTTCATTTAAATAATTTTCTTCTTCCGACTTTGAACCAACTAAAATAAATTTAATATTTTTATTTTGAGATAAAATTTTGATTAATAGTGAATTATAATTTTTAATACTCCAAATTTTTGGTTTCCAATTTCCACCTGGAAATATAACAAAATATTTAAATTCATCGGTCAAATGTTTTGTAACTATTTCTTCTTCTTCTGTATTTGTCTCAATAAACAAATCTGAACAATCAAATTTAAAGTAATTAGATAATTGCTGTACATGGTTTAGATTAGATTTTTTTTTAAAAATAAATTTTTGCTTATGTTTTAAAAAATATGATAACAACGAACTTCTAAAATCAATAATTATATCCCACTTCTTTCCATAACAATTAGAAATTATATCTAACCAATGCATATTGTATCTTTTTTTTGAAACAGTGATTATGTTTTCTACAGATTTAAAGTTTTTGAAAATTGATTTAGCAGATGGACCAATTATAAATGTAAATTTAGTTTCAGGATATTTTTGACTAAAATAATTTATTACTCCAGTTGATAGAATAGTATCTCCAATAAGATTTGACGAAATAACAAGAATTTTCACAGAAATATTACACTTTTAATATATTCAATATATATTTAGATAATTATGAAAGATAAATACTTTTTTCATCATCTGAATTCAAGATTTTTTGAGATTTCTGGAAAAGATAGTAAATCATTTATTCAAAATTTAATTACTAATGACATTGAAAAATGTAACGATGGATCAATTATTTATTCATGTCTATTAACACCTCAGGGTAAATTTTTAGCAGATTTTTTTATATTCAATATAAGTGAAAACTATATCTTTGAAACTAATGATAAATTTTATAGTAATTTATTAGGACGATTAAAAATTTATAAACTTCGCTCTGATATAGAAATTAAAGAAATTAATAATCTAAATTCTTATTCATTATTTAATATAGATTATGAAGGTGATTATAATGTTTATTTAAATGACCCTAGAAATATAAACTTAGGAAAAAAACTTATAACGAATAAAAAAATTTTAATTGAAAAAGAGCGATTGAAAGAAATTAATGAAACAGAATATCATGAAATTTTAATTAATCATACAACACCGTATTCACCATTTGATATTTTAGAAAATAAATCTTTATTATTAGAAAATAATTTTGATAATTTAAATGCTATTGATTGGGATAAAGGATGCTATGTGGGTCAAGAAATTACTGCAAGGACGAAATACCGTGGATTACTCAAGAAAAAACTTTACGCTTTAAAAATAAAAAGTGGAGATGTTCTAGAGGGAGATGAGTTGATAGTAGATAATAAAAAAATAGGTACAATTGTATCAAAAGCAAATTCAAATATTTTTGCAGTATTAAACATTAATTTTGTTAATGAAATAAAAAATAAAAATCAAAATTTAGTAATTAATGATTCATTATCTTTTGATTTTTTAAACTGAAAATTTTTTTCTATAAAAACTTACTGGAATTATTAAAATCATAAAAATTATTAGCATTGGAACAAATATATTATTAATTCCATAGTTGTTTGCTATAAATCCTAATGAAGCTGGAGCCCCTATAAATGTTCCATAAACTGCAATTGAAATGATTGTTATCCCTACTCCACTGTCAATTCCCTCAATTTTTCCAGCTAAACTATATGCGATAGGAACAATTGAAGATGCTCCGATACCTAATAATGAAAAACCAATAATAGCTGCATAAATACTGCTGAAATTAGATAAAATTATTAAACTTATAATCGTCGATAAAAATAAAAAGAAAATCAAAAGAAAAACTCCAATTTTATCTCTTACCCAATCACCACTAAATCTTCCGATAACCATAAAAATATTAAAACTTAGAGTTGCTAAGCCGATATAAAAACCATCAACTTGAATAAAATCTCTCATATAGAGAGCTCCCCATGCATCAACACTTCCTTCCGTTAGAGCATTTGCCATTGCAATTAATGCTAATAAAAAAATCAGTAAGGGCCAAATAAAAAATATATTTTTTTTACTGGCGTCTTCTGATTTTGTTTCAACTTGTGACTCTAAACAAAGTACAAAATACAAACTCAAAGGAAGAAGAATGATGACATACAAAAGTATATTAAAAATAAAAGAAAAATTCAACTCTAGTAAAAAGCTTGTAATTAGAGATCCAAATAAAACTCCAAGACTCCAAAATGCATGAAACCCTGACATCATTGATTTTTTTTCCCTAACTTCTAAATTTGATGCATAAACATTGCATGCTATTTCGAATGCACCATAACTCATACCAAAAACAAATGAGAAAACCATAAAAAGCCATAACTCTTGAATGAAAGGTACTGGCAACCACAAACAACCTTCAGCAATTAAGGTGCATGTTAAAATAGATTTTGTAGAAGTTTTCAGAATAAGAGCATTTGCAAAAATCATTGCAACAATTGAACCAATTGCAAATGACAACATAATATATCCAACACCGACATAATCAGTTTGAAGTTGATCCTTTATGGTAGGTATCCTAATAGCCCATAAACCTACATAACAAGCAGTTATAAAAAAAATAATTTTAATAGCATGAATATCACTAACTTTTTTCATACAATTATATTAGTTGAAATATTTTTTGTAATATTCAGATAAATTTTCGATAGAAACTCTTTCCTGTTTCATAGTATCTCTATCCCTAACAGTAACACTTTTATCTTCTAGAGTTTCAAAATCTACAGTTAAACAAATTGGTGTTCCTATTTCATCATGTCTTCTATAATTCTTACCAATGTTTCCTGAATTTTCTAAAACAACTCTACCTAATCCCAATTTCTGTAGATTAGATTTTATTTCTTTAGATAAATTAACTAATTCCTCATTATTCTTTTTGAGAGGAATAACTGCAGCTTTAATAGGTGAAAGATGAGGTTTTAGAGATAAAAGAATTCTTTTATTATCTTTATCTACATTTTCTTCACGATAAGCTTCATTTAACAAAGCAAGAACTCCTCTATCAACACCAGCTGATGGCTCAATTACGTAAGGAATATACCATTTTTTTTCTTCTAAATCTTGAACAGCTAGTTTTGTAGTTGAAGAGGAGTTTTTCATAACTTCTGATGTAATTTTAAAATCGTTTTGATTTTTAGTATGAGAACCTAAGTCAAAGTCAGTTCTATTGGCTACCCCTTCTAGTTCCTCTTCACCGTGAGGAAACACATAATTGATATCAACGGTTCTTTTTGAGTAGTGAGCTAGCTCATCTTTTTCTACTTCAATTTTTTTTAAATTTTCTTTTTTTATTCCTTGATTAACCCACCACTCTATTCTCTTATTTATCCAATATTCATGCCATTCATCATCAGTGCCTGGTTTAACAAAAAACTCTAATTCCATTTGTTCAAACTCTCTAACTCTAAAAATAAAATTACGAGGTGTTATTTCATTTCTAAATGCTTTTCCCATTTGTGCGATACCAAAAGGAACAGTTCTAGAAGTTGAATCTAATATATTTTTAAAATTAGTAAAAATTTGCTGACACGTTTCTGGTCTTAAGTATGCAAATGACGAACCATCATCTACTGGTCCAATTGCAGTTTTAAACATTAAATTAAAAGGTCTTGGCTCAGTAAGATCTTCCGATTTACAATTTGGGCATTTATTATTTTCAAATAATTGATCTGCTCTCCACCTTGACTTACATGCCCGACAATCAACGAGAGGATCGGTAAAAGTATCTTCATGGCCTGAATGTTTTAGAACTACTGGAGAACTTAAAATTGAGGCATCCAAACCTTCGGTATCATCTCGCTCATATACCATTGATTTCCACCAAGCTTGTTTAAGATTATTTTTGAACTCGACTCCCATTGGTCCATAATCATACAACCCCTTAATACCGCCATAGATGTCATTTGATTGAAATAGAAAACCTCTTCTTTTACAAAGAGAAACTAACTCTTCCATTGTTTGTGCAGTCATATAACTCTTAATCTTTTGGTTTATATTCTTTCGTTCTTGGATCTTTCTCTAAATCGATTACTGAGTCATTATTTACTTTATTATTAGTGAATTTGTCTTGTTTTTTTTTCTTAAATCTTAAAATTAATAAAATAGAAGCTAAAATTACAAATAAAACTAGAAATTTCATTACAAACCAAACCTAGAAAACATAATTCGTTCTTCAATTTTATTTAAAATTTCATCAGAATTAAATATTGAAGAAGAAAATCTACGTTGTAAAAATGATTTTTTTTGACTGATTATTTTAATTTTAATTTTTTTTCCAAACTTCTCTTCTAAAATTGGTTTTATTGCACCAATACCATCTGCTAAACCTAAATCGATAGCTTTATTACCAACCCAAAATAAACCAGAAAAGATGTCATCTAATTTATTCTGATCAAGTTTTGAACCTCTTCTATCTTTTACATAATTAATAAAATTATCATGAATTTGTTCTTGAATATTTTTTAATCTATCAATGTCTTCCTGTTTTTCTTCTTTGAAAGGATCAAGAAAACTTTTACTTTTTCCAGATGTATACACTCTTCTTTCTATTCCAACTTTTTTTAAAAGATCAACAAAACCAAAACCTGGTGAAATAACACCTATTGATCCAATAACAGAGTTTTGATCAATATATATTTCATCAGCAGCACATGCTAACCAATAACCACCAGAAGCTGCAACATCTTCAACGAATGCTAATACTTTTTTGTTTTTTTCCTTTGCCAGATCAATGATCCTTTTTGCTATTAAAGAGGATTGTGTAGGAGAACCTCCAGGTGAATTAATGACCAAACCTACAACAGGAGATTTTTTATCAGCAAATAACTTATCAATTAACTTTTCTAAATTATTGATTGCTAAACCAGAGCCTGTTAAGCCTGACTGTGATGATATAATGCCAGATAAACGTAAAACCGGTATTGTAGTACTCTTCGAAAATAACCTTTTAAACATAATATCTAATAACAAATGTTAATCTTTTCTTAAAGCGTTATGTAGCATTTGTTTGTAATTTTAGTAATTTGAGTTTAAGTGCGTCAATTAAGTTAATGAATTAACATAATATTCTAATAGTTAAACAATATGGATAATGTTCTTCCACTTAGAAAAAAAGATTTTTCATTTGAAGATGAAATCAGAGAATTAACAGATCTATGCAAAGAAGACCTGGTATCTGTAAATACTATAATCCTTGATAAATTAGATAGCAATGTACCTTTAGTTCATGAAGTTGGAAAATACCTTATCTTATCAGGGGGAAAGCGATTACGACCTCTTTTAACTGTTTCAAGTTTTCATATGACAAGAAATGAAACTAGTGAAATTGAAAATAAAATGAATCATATCGGTCTATCTGCAGCAGTAGAATTTATTCATACAGCAACACTATTACATGATGATGTAATAGATGAAAGTAAACAAAGAAGAGGAAAACCTACAGCAAATGAGAAATGGAAAAATAAAACTAGTGTATTAGTTGGTGATTTTTTATTCAGTAGGGCTTTCCAATTAATGACAAAATATGGCAATACCGAAACATTAAAAATATTAGCTGATACTAGTGTTGTTATTTCTGAAGGAGAGGTTTTAGAACTTGCTAATGATAAAAATTTAGAAATAAATGAAAATATTTATTTTGAAGTTGTAAATGCAAAGACTGCTTCTTTATTTAGTGCAGCATGTCAAGTTGGATCAATTAGTGCTCTTGGAACAGAAGCTGAGGTTAATGCATTAAAATCATTTGGAACAAACTTTGGGATGACTTTTCAATTAATTGACGATGCTATTGATTATTCTTCAAACAAAAAAATATTAGGAAAAAATACTGGAGATGATTTTAAAGAAGGTAAAATTACTCTTCCAATAATATTAGCATATGGAAGATCAAATGATAAAGAAAAAAAATTTTGGGAAAGAACAATATCTGATCTTAACCAAAATGATGGTGATTTTGAAATGGCATTAGAAATAATTAATAAGTATCAATGTATTGAAGATACACTTACAAGAGCAAATCACTTTTCAAGTGTAGCAGTAGACTCAGTTGATATATTTAAAGATAACATTTACAAAGAAAAATTAGTATCTCTTGTTACTAAAAGTGTTTCAAGAATTTATTAATTAATATTCCTCATAAGATTTTACCTCTACTAATTCAGAACCAAAGGTTTTATTAATATCATTTTTTACTTTTGCTCTTTCATCATTTGTAAAATAGACACTTCTAGCTAAATCAATAAATGATTGATCAAATAATTTTTTTCTTTCACACTCTCTAATATCATCTTCTATATTCCAGAGTTTAGAATTAATGTTTATCAAATTTTCTAAATAATTATTTATTTCTTCTTGTTGGACATAATTCATCAATGTCTTTTGGAGAAAATCTAGTTCTTTTTTGACATGATCAAGCTTAGTTTCATCAGTTATATTTTTCTGTTTAATAATTAATATAGAAATTTTATCTACAAGTTCGCCAAGCGAAATAGGAGTATTAATAAGCATTAAATTCTTTCATAAATATCTTCGTACCTTTTAATATCATTTTCATTAAGATTATCACCGTACCACATTTCTATAATAACTAAATCACGATCTTTTCTATTAGCCATTCTATGAATTGCCCCTTTTGGAATAAAAATGTTCTCATTTTCTTTTAAATTAATTACTTTTTTGTCAATTGTGACTTCTGCTTCTCCTTCAGCCACAATCCAATGCTCAGATCTATGTTCATGACTTTGAAGAGATAGAACTCCTCCCGGTTTTACAAAAATTTTTTTTACTAGGAATTTTTTACCAGATTTTAGTATCTCAAATGATCCCCAAGGTTTTTCTATTATAGAATTCATTATGAATGTGTATTTATATATTATATATCTGTTTACAAATGATAAAAATATCACCATCAATATTATCAGCGGATATTCTTAAATTAGAAGAAGAAGTTAGATGTTTAGATCTAAATGGAGCTGAATATATTCATATAGACATCATGGATGGTCACTATGTCCCCAATATTACTTTTGGACCAAATATAGTTAAATCATTAAGAAAGGTTACCTCTAAAATATTAGATGTGCATCTAATGATTAAACCAGTTAAGCAATATATTAAAGAATTTATAGACTCTGGCTCAGATATCATTACTTTTCATCCTGAGGCTGATGATAACCCAGAAGAAATTATTAAAATGATAAGTGATTCTGAAATTAAAGCAGGAATTGCAATTCACCCTGAGGTAAATATTGCAGATATTGATCATTTATTTAGTAAAGTTCAGCAAATAATAGTTATGACGGTCACACCTGGTTTTGGCGGTCAAAAATTTATGCATGATCAGGTGCAAAAAATTAAAGATTTAGATGAAATTAGAAAAAATAATAATTATAACTATGAGATAGCTGTTGATGGTGGAGTAAATAATGAAAATGCAAAAATATGTAAAGATAATGGAGCTGATGTGTTAGCGGTAGGATCTTATTTATTATCTCAAAACCAAAAAAACTATAATGAAATTATAAATTCCTTAAGATAATGGACTGGGATAAATTAAAATCATTTTACGAAATTGCAATCTCAAGAAGCATTTCTAAGGCAAGTGCTAAACTAAATATCAGTCAATCT
Organism: uncultured Alphaproteobacteria bacterium; assembly: GCA_902602885.1. Classification (GTDB taxonomy): domain Bacteria; phylum Pseudomonadota; class Alphaproteobacteria; order HIMB59; genus CACPNW01. The sequence continues at coordinate 33,542 of CACKSM010000003.1, read as the reverse complement.
GCACTTAGTAGACAAATACAAGATCTTGAATACGATTTAAAGACACCTCTGTTTATAAGACATCAAAAAGGTGTAAGGTTAACAGAACAAGGTGAAAATTTATTTAATACTGTAAATCAAATTAATTTTTCAATTTCTGATTTTGAAAAAAAATTATTAGATAAAAAAACTAAACCAGTAGGAAAATTAACAGTAAGCACAACTGTTGGTTTTGGATCAGCTTGGCTCACACCAAGAATAACCAAATTTGCTAATCAATATCCAGAGATAGATGTAAATTTAATTATGAGTGATGAAGAAGTTGATTTATCTGCAAGAGTTGCTGATGTTGCAGTTAGAGTAAAGAAACCAACGCAAGCAAATTTAATTTTTAAAAAATTTGTTAATTTTCATAACCATATTTATGGTTCTTCAGATTACTTGCAAAAAAGTGGCATACCAAGAAATGTAAATGATTTAGATAAGCATGATTTAATTTGCTTTGGAGCTGGATTACCTTCTCCTGTTTCTAATATTGATTGGATATTAAAAATTGGAAAAGAAGGAACAAAAAGACGACCTAAATTTAGAGTAAATAGTATTTACGCGATGTCACTTGCAATTGAAAAAGGTGGAGGCTTAGCATCTTTACCTGATTACATGGTTGCAGACAAACCTCAGCTTGTACGTGTTCTACCAAACCTAGAAGGTCCATCATATCAAACATACTTTGTTTATTCTGAATCTTTTAAAAACGATAGAAGACTTGAAGTTTTTAGGGATTTTTTATTTAATGAAGCTAAAGATTGGCATTATTAGTCTTTGACTTAATTTTTTATTTTTGTATACCGTATCTACATTATGGGATATCCAAAAAAACATAGAGGCAGACGTAAAAGAGGCTCTAAATATAGAAGAAACAAAAAGCGTCAAAAGAAGAAATAATTAATAACCGCCTTCTTTTTTAAAATCTAATTGAACATATATATATACAATGTTTAAATTTTTCACTGAACCAAAGTGGTATGTATGGGCTTATGTAGGCTCAGTAGTCATTCTTACTTCTATATGGGTCCAAGTTCAGATTGATGTTCAAATCAACGAATGGTTTGGTGAATTTTATGACATGATCCAAAAAGCACTTGGGACACCAAATGCTATAACTATGCAAGAATACATGGGTGCTTTATTTAGTTTTGCTCAACTTGCTGCTATTTCAATTGCATTAGGACTAGCAATTTCATTCCTAACTTCCCATTTTCTTTTTAGATGGAGAACAGCAATGGTTGAGTGGTACCATAGTGTTTACGATCAAGCGAGAACTATCGAAGGTGCAAGTCAAAGGGTTCAGGAAGATACCATAAAGTTTAGTAGAATTATGGAAGGTCTTGGAACCAGTTTAATTGAATCTGTTCTAGTATTAGTAGAGTTCTTCCCTCTCTTAATGACTCTATCAGTTGGTATACCAATCTTGTGGTTTGGTGATTGGCAGTACGGTTTAGTGTCTGGAGCATTTATATGGGCTGTCGGTGGTACAATTTTAATGATTGTACTAGCATGGTTACTAAGACTAGTTGGTATTGAATATGATCTTCAAAAAAAAGAAGCTGCTTATAGAAAAATTTTAGTTATTGCAGAGGATGATGGAAGTATTAGACCAAAATCATTAGAAGAACTTTTCCAAGGTGTTAGAGAAATTCATTTTAAGAGTTATTTGTATTATCTCTATTTTAGTATTGGAAGATTAGCCTATCTACAAGCTAACGTTCTAGCAGCGTATATTTTTTTAGCACCAGCAATTGTTGCTGGGGTAATGACACTTGGTGTTATGCAACAAATCATAAGAGCGTTTGGAAGAGTAGAAGGTTCACTACAATATTTATTCAGAGCATGGCCTACAATCATAGAACTTGCTAGTGTCTATAAAAGATTAAGAGAATTTGAGAATAAAATAGAAAAAAACATACAGGATGAAAAAACTGGTATAGTACGTTAGTGATTTTTCTAGCGTTTATTATTATTCCAATAATTGAAATAAGTATTTTTATAACAATCGGATCTAATATTGGAATTTTAAATACTATAGCAATAATACTAACCACTGCTTTAGTAGGAATATTTCTTGTGCGTAGACAAGGGATCAAATTGTTATTTGATGCACAACGAAACTTATCACAAGGTGTAATGCCCACAGAAGAAATTAAAGGGGGTATTTTTCTATTAGTTTCAGGATTATTATTGATTACTCCCGGTTTCTTTACTGATTGTATTGGTTTTGCTGTCTTTTTAAAACCTGTCCAAAATTTAATTGCTACTCAAGCAAAAAAGTATTTTAACTCACGTATTCGCTATTAACGGATCTATTTTTTTTACTAATTCTTTTAATATTAAAACAAGTTTATGATTTTCAGGATCATCAATTTTTTTTAATGGTGGTAATACATTATTCCATTCAGAAATATTATCTACAATGGAAAAATAAGCCTTCATTAAACTAATAGGTTCATGTGTCGTAATAACTTGTCTTATTTTTTCTAAAAGACTCTGTAATTCATTAAAATTTTTAATTGAATTTTCGTTTTTATAATTTTTTAAAATAAAGTTAAGTAATTTTCCACAAACATTTGTACCTGCAGTAATTGCTCCAGCACCTCCCCTTTTGCTTATACTTAAAGCTAGACTATCATGACCACAAAATACTGAAAAATTATTGAAATATTTTATAACCTTCATCATACGTTCACCATCACCACTTGAATCTTTTAAACCAACAATATTATTAGGATACAATTTTAATAGTGTTTCAATAGTTTTGAAACTTATGGGAACATATGTATTTTGCGGTATGTGATATAAAACATAATGAAGTTCACTATCACCAACATTTTCAATTAAATGACGATAGTAGTTTATCACACCTTCATCTGTTACATTCTTATAATAGAATGGTGGTAGTAAAAGGACTGCTCTTACTTTATGAGAGGAAGCATGCTTTGTCATATCAATTGCTTCTTTCAATGAAGATGAACCTGTACCTGGCATAAGAATTTTGGGATCTATTCGATTTGAAATCAAAAAATCTATATGATCTTTTTTTTCTTGAACAGAAAAACTATTTGCTTCACCTGTTGTGCCGAAAATAGCAAGACCATCGTGCCCTTCTCTCATTAAATACTGACAATGACGAAGATAGAGGTCTTTATTTATTGATAAATCACTTGTTACCGGTGTTAGAGCAGCGCTAAAGACTCCAGATATTTTATGCATAAAAATATAATAAAATAAATCCTAGTAAAACTCTATAAATAATAAAAATGTTAAAGGTTGAATTTTGTATTATTCGCATCATGATGTTAATTGAAAATAGAGCAGTAATACAAGCGACAAATGCTGCAAATAAAGATTTGTATAAATTTATATTAGTCTCAGAGCTACTTATTAAATCTAAACTTGTTAAAACTAAAGATGCTAAAATAAGGGGTATAGATAAAAGCATAGAAAAAATTGCTGCAGATGATCTATCAAAACCCAGAAAACGTGCGCCAGTAATTGTAACTCCTGCTCTACTTGCCCCAGGTATAAATGCTAATATTTGAAATGCACCAATGATAAAGGCTTGCACGTAACTCATATTTTCCCAAGAAGATATTTTCATCTTAAAATGATCTGCTACAAATAATAAAGCAGCAAAAACAACACTTGATACTGCAACAACTTTGATATCTCGAAAATATAATTGAACAAAATCAAAAATAAAGAATCCAACTATAACCGCAGGTATAGTTGCAATAATAATTTTAAATAAGTTATCATTGTCTGCAAGCTGAAAGGAGAAAAAGCTCTTAATTAAAGTTGTTATATGAGATCTTAGATAAATTATAACTGCTAATAATGTTCCAACATGAACGGCAACATCAGTAAAAAGACCTTGATCTTGCCAACTGGTTAATTGTGATACAAGAACTAAATGCCCAGAAGAACTAACTGGTAAAAATTCAGTAAAGCCTTGGACAATGCCAATGATAAAATATTGAAGCTCAAACATTAACCAAAGATTATTTTGCTCAGTTCTTTACCACTTGGAAGGGGTTCAGCATTTTTATTAGAAAAATATTTCTCCATAAAATTTAAATAGACATTGTAATCTTTTAAAATTTGCATTTTTTGAGCTTTATTTTCATCATCACTTTCTTCCATTTTAACCAATTCAGTATCAGTTTGAGACATTGCTTCTGGTATCGTTGTAAAGGGTCTTTCTTGATTAATAACCAACCTTTCATGTAACTCCCGGTGAACCATTTTAAAATCTTCTTTTGATAAAGTTTTTGGACTTTCATCAAATATAAGTCTTTTTAAAATAAAGTTTGCTCTTGGCTCCTTAATTGAAAGAGCAATTTTATATTTTTCATTCCAATCATTTTGTTCGTGAAATTTAGCTATTTCCGAAGATTGTTTAAAATCAAGAAAGGCATTTGCTGCACTTTCAGGAAATATATTATCTTGCGATTTTTCATCTTCTTTTTCAATACGTTTATCTATTTCCATTAGTTTAAACTTGTCTGCTAAATCTTTATTTTTAAAAACTATTTTTGCTCTTTCATTTAGTACATCTGAGCCAATCTCATTGTATGGCTCATAATTAGAAGCAATTTTACCTGGTAGAATAATAGGATGCTGATTAGTAATAACGTATCTATTTTTTCTTTTGATAAGTTTTTTAAATTCTTCAGAATTAGCTTCTAGTAATGGCGTCGGATCATGAGCTAAATCAATTGTATGAAACCAACCATTGTACTGAGACTCACATACCATCGACAAAGCTTGAAGTTTAATTCTTCCTCCAAAGCTTGTCATAAAACAGAAGCCTTTATTTTTGTTTATATATTCAATTGCATCTTCTTTACTCATTGTCATTTGAAGCTGATTCCAATTAGTTTTGTCTGCTTCGTTAATATATTTTGTCAAAGCAATTGATGTCTTAACATCTGAAAATGCATCGTGAGCAAATTCAACAGGTAAGTTGTTCATCTCGGCAATTTTTTCTAATTTAAAACTAGGATTGCCTCTTTCTGTTAAAGGTGTTTTTATACTTGATGGGTTTATGGCATATAAACCTCTCGCTAAATTTAATGTATCGCCCCTACTCTTTCTTGTTACATAAGGATAAAACATATGACTAAACAAATTGTATTCGAGCACAGATTCATCAAATTCGATTATATTATGACCAATAAAAGTAGAACTTGGATCATCTTTTTTCCATTCATCAAAAGTTTCATTAATTTTTTTCATTAATTCGTAAGATGATTGAGGGGCATCAAGTGCCTCTCTCATACCTTTAAGTGTTGTTATTAATGCACCAGGTTGAGAAATCACTGATGTTCGAGGTCTGCAGAACTCATTCATATTTTGATTTGTTTGATTAAACTTAGAGTCAGTAACTATTGCAGCGATTTGCATTATCTGCTCCCATTTTGGAGTAGTACCAAATGCAGTTGGATATTCTTTCTTACCTCTTCCTGATGTTTCTAAATCGTAAAATATATATTTTGACACTGATAAATAACCTTATTGGTATTTATAGACTATTAATTATCTCTTTTGGACCAATAAAAATGATAGAAAATAGTAGCTGCAATGGCAACAAAAAGAGAGATAAAAGCTACATAAATTATAGTTGCGATTGCCCAGTAAGCTACAGCTATTAAAAGACCAATAGCTGTTATCCCAGCCCAAAAATAGATCAGTCTTTCTAAAAATAATTGCATATTAATTCTATTATACAATAATTATAGAAGTTTATCAATTTCCTCTCTAGAAGGCATGGAATTTGCTGTTCCAATTTTTGTTGTTGATAAACCAGCTGTAGCACTAGCAAATTTTAACGCATCTTTAATATTTTGACCCTCAGTTAGTGCCGCAGCAAAACCTGCATTAAATGCATCGCCAGCACCAGTTGTATCGACTACTGGATTTGAAAGATTAACTATAGGTAAAGAAAATTTTTCATTACTATTTGCAAAGAAAGCTCCCTTTTCTCCAAGAGTAATAACAACATTTTTAATTCCTTTTTCTAATAATTGCATTGCAGCTTTTTCAGCATCCTCGTGTGTTTCAACATTGTGATCAACATAAAAACTTGCTTCTGTTTCATTTGGTGTAAAATAATCAATCATAGAAAATAAAGATTCATCTATTTCAGCAGCTGGAGCAGGATTTAAAATTGTTTTTACATTTAAACTATGTGCTTTTTTTAATGCATAGGTAACAACATCCTTTGGTGCCTCTAGTTGTGTAAGAAATATACTTGAGTTTTTAATTGCCTCTTCTGCTTTATCTATATCTTCAATAGTAATTGCACCTGCTGCACCTGGAAAAACATTAATAGCATTAGCTCCTGTTCCTTCATTAACAAGTATGCCAGCTGCACCTGTTGAATGATCTTTTGAAATAATAACATTGCTATAATCAACACCAGAATTTTCATAAATCTCTGTTGCCATCGAGCCAAATTGATCATCACCAATCTTTGAAATGAAAAAAGTTTTTGAACCAGCCTTAGCTGCAGCTACAGCTTGGTTTGATCCTTTGCCGCCAGGACCAATAACAAAATTTTTACCAAGAATAGTTTCTCCCTCTGCTGGAATTTTTTCTCCAAAAAAAACGAGATCGGCAACAAAAATTCCAAGAATACTAATCGACATAATTATTTATCGATTATCCAAACAGTTCCATCTGGTTTGATAACACCTTTTGTTAAAATAAAATTGCAGTAAGGTCGTCTTTCACTTGTTGTAACATAAGCATAGGTTGATCTTGATTGCTTATAAAATTCTTGTCTTTCGTATGAACCTATTTTCCAATTATCTCCTGATACTTCCTTAATTGCATCAATTACTTCTTTATTAGCGTCATTAATTTCATTTGGTTGATTATCAACTTCCATTCGGTGAACAGCTGAGTCTACGAAACTATCTAATGGAAAAACAGATAAAACAGCTCTCATAACAGTTGTCATATCTAAGCCATCTAATCGATGAACTCTATTGTGGTTCGAATGCGCAGGATAATTAATATCCGATATAACGAGTCTATCACCATGACCCATTTCACGCAGTGTTTTTAATATATCAGGACTTAAAATAGGATCGACGTTAATTAACATATTTTTAGTATATCACTCTCCGTATGGGATCCAAATATTTTTTACTTGTGTACTTTGATATAAAAACTCTTCTAAGAAATCTTTTTCTTTCGAAGACCAATCAAGATTTTTTGATTGTGGACACCAACTTCTCTTTAAATTTGATGTTGTACTTTGAATAACTTTTAAACGCTCATTATTATTTTCACTAAAATACCAAATACCATCGATATTTTCATGTTCTGCTAAGATTTTATTCAAACTATTTTGTTTAGTTGTAAGGATGTTAATATAGCCTGCTGGAACATCAGAGGTTTCAAGTAGTTGGTATAATTCTGTTGCTAAAAGAGACGTATTTTGACCTGGAACAATAATACTAGCATTTCCTGCAGCAAAATTTGCTCCTAATGTTGTAATTAAACTTAATAGTGGATAATCATCATTTAAAATATTTGCCACAACACCTATCGGTTCTTTAACGGCTAGTGTTAAACCTCTTATAGGAGGATTATGTATAGAGCCTTCAAACTTATCAGCCATAGCACCATAATAAAATAATCTTTCTATTGATTGATCAAATTCTTTTTCGGCATCTTTTTGTGAAATACCAATTAGAGATGATAGTAAACTAGAAAAGGTATTTTTTCGGTCTTGTAAATTTTCAGCTAAGTAATAAAGAATTTGAGCTCTATTAAAATTAGTTGAAGATTTGCTAACTGCTTTCGATGCGATCTCGACTGTATCTCTTACATCTTTACGGTTTGCGTTTGGAACATCACAAATAAAATTATTATGAGCATCATATGAAGAAAAGGAATAACCACTATCAGGTCTTTTTTGTTTACCTCCAATATATAATTTTGGAGTTCTGTCGATAGAGTTAGATGATTGACCTTTAGATAATTTTTTTCTTCTTTTTGATTTAGTAAGAGGAAGTGGTAATTTTGAATATGCTCTGATACCTTCTGAACCACCTTCTCTTCCAAAACCACTTTCTTTGTAACCGCCAAAACCACAGGCAGCATCAAATAAATTTGTAGAATTTATCCAAATGACTCCAGCTTTTACTTTTGGAGCAATATCTAAAGCTAAGTTAATATTTTCCGACCAAATACTTGCCGCAAGTCCATATGGTGTATTATTTGCAATGGATACAGCTTCACTCGGTGTTCTAAATGTCATTGTTGTCAAAACTGGTCCAAATATTTCTACTTGAGCAATAAAAGATGACGGTGTTACATTTGTAAATAAAGATGGAGGATAAAATAAACCATTTTTTGGACATGACCATGAAGGCTGCCATAATTTATTTCCATCCTTTTGTGCCTTATTTACCAAAGAATTAATTTTTTTAAGTTGGACTGGTGCAACTATAGCGCCAATATCAATAGACTTATCTAATGGATCACCAACACGAAGTTTTTCCATTCTTTTCTTAAGTTTTTGAATAAATTTTTTCTCAATACTTTCTTGTACCAAGAGCCTTGATCCTGCACAACATACTTGACCTTGGTTAAACCAAATCGCATCAACAACACCTTCTACCGCGCTATCTAAATCAGCATCTTCAAAAACAATAAAAGGTGATTTGCCCCCAAGTTCCATTGTCATTTTTTTATCTGGATTAGTATTTGTTTGAATTATTTTTTTTCCAACTTCAGTTGATCCAGTAAAGGCAATTTTTTTAATATCTTTATGCGATGTTATATGTTCACCAGTAGAACCGTCTCCTGTAATAATATTAATTACACCTTGTGGAATTTTAGCTTTTTCACAAAGTTCAGCAAAATAAAGCGCTGTTAAAGAAGTATACTCTGCAGGCTTTAAGACTACTGTATTGCCAAGAGCAATTGCAGGAGCAATTTTCCACGCTAACATTAATAAGGGAAAGTTCCACGGTATAATTTGCCCAACAACACCTATAGAGTTATCAGAGTTGTTTGTATTCCTAGCAGCCCACCCAGCATGATAATAAAAATGTCTAGCAACAAGCGGAATATCTATATCTCTTGTTTCTCTTATAGGCTTACCATTATCAATGGTCTCTAAAACAGAAATAAACCTTGAATTTTTTTGTATGAGACGTGCAAGTGCATATAAATATTTTGATCGATCAAACGATGAAAGTTTTGACCATTTGGCATGAGCTTTTTTGGCAGCACTAACAGCAATATTTACATCTTTTTTTGAAGCAACAGACAATGTTGCTATTTTTTTATTTGTAGAAGGGTTAATTATATTTAATTTTTTTGAGCTAGACGATTTTACAAATTTACCATTAATAAAATGATTATTTGGATTTTTTAAATTTTTTATCCAGTTATTAACTTCTTTGCTGTCTTCTGGTGCTGGCCCATAAGATATATTTTGAAAATTTTTAATAACTTTATCCATATTATCCTATTGCAAGTTTCTCTTTATTTGCATATCTGCCACTAGTGTAGTGATAAAGTTGTCTTTCTATATCAATTAATAAACTAGAAGCACCAATTCGCAATAATTTAGGATTAACCCATTCAAATCCTAGTTCTTCAGCTACTAATATTAAAAATTCTAAAACAGATTTGGCCGTTGATATTCCACCTGCAGGTTTAAAACCAATTTTTTTTCCAGTTTTTGTATGAAAATCTCTAATCATTCTCAACATGACAAGACTATTATTAAGATTTGCATTTATACTTTCTTTTCCTGTTGATGTTTTAATAAAATCGGCACCAGCCATCATACAAACCAAAGAAGCTTTTGCTACATTTCGAAGAGTCTCAAGATCACCAACACCAAGAATAGCTTTAATTTTTGTTTTACCTGCAGTTTCTTTAAAACTGCGAACCTCATCATATAATTTTTTCCAATTATTTTGGAGAACGTATCCTCTATTGATAACAATATCGATTTCATCAGCACCATCTTTAATAGAGTCAGAAATTTCTTTTTTTCTAGTCGTATATGATGATAAACCTGCAGGAAAACCCGTAGAAACTGCTGCAATTGGGATTTTGTTTTGAATTAGCTTTGTACAATTTTTTATTAGATGGTGATAGACACACACAGCTCCTACTCTTACTGCATTATTTTCTATTCCTAAATCCTGAAGAATATAATCATCAATCGGATTAAGGGCTTTATTACACAGTCTTTCGACTTTTCCAAAAGTGTCATCACCACTTAGCGTAGTAAGATCAATTAAAGTAATAGCTTTTAACAACCAAGCGACTTGAAATTCCTTTTTTACAGTTCTTCTTTTAGTTAAGGTAGATGTTCGACGTTCTACCGCACTCAAATTAATTTGCGTGTTGTTAACCCAGCTTGTATCTAAGTTATAAAATGTTTTCTTTGTCATCAAATTAAATTTTTTCTTCTTTTATTGGTCTACTTAGTAAATTACTTAGTTCTTCTTTTAAATCATGTTGCTTATAAAGTATATTGTATACAGACTCCATTATTGGCATATCAATATTTTTTTTTTGTGAAATATTATAGACTGCTTTAACTGTATAATAACCTTCTGTTACTTCTTGCGATTTTAAAAGATCTAAAAAATTATCATATTTTGAAGAAGCTAATTTTATACCAAACTGTGTATTACGTGAATTTTTAGAGCTACATGTTAAAATTAGATCACCAAGCCCAGATAAACCAAATAATGTATTTTTATCAGCTTTAAATTTTTTTGCGTATCGTGCCATTTCTGCAAAAGATCTTGAAATGAGTGCACTTTTAGCATTTTCGCCTAAGTTTAAACCTTCTGCAATGCCCGCAGCTATTGCATAAATATTCTTTAAAGCACCACCTATTTGGGTTCCGATTAAATCATTTGAATAATAAATTCTAAACTCTTTATTAGGTATAAGTTTAGAAATATTTTCAAAATCTTTTTTATCTTTTGTTGCAAGCGTTACTGCAGTTGGTAAACTTTGAGATACTTCATTTGAGAAAGATGGCCCTGATAAAATACTAATTGATTTAAAAGGCATCATTTCTTGAAATACATCTGTTAAAAATTTTGATGACGATATTTCAATGCCTTTAGAACATATAATAATATGATGATTTTTATTATGTAATGACGAATCCTTAATTACCTCCCTAATGCTTTGTGCTGGTAAAGTTATAAATAAAAATTTAACATTTCTAAATTCTTTTAAAGAGATAGTAGCAGTGACATTTTCATTAAATGAACTGTATTTTAATTTTGGATTAATTTTATGTTCATTTATTGATTTAACAATTTTTTCATCTCGAGCATAGATGATAACTTTATTATTACTTAATACTCGGGCAAGTGCACTACCCCAAACTCCTCCACCTAAAATTCCAATTGTCATACGTTTGATCTTTATCCGGTGAGGCAAATGAAGTCAATTTATGGTTTTTGGCTAAAATCTTGGGTATTTTTATGAAAAAACTGCATGATTGATTTTTGGAACTAGTATATGAGGTAGCGTATATAAAAAGTATACTTTTTTGGAGGAAATATGAAAAAATTACTTCTAGCTGTTATTGTAAGTTTGTCGACTGTAACGACTGCTGCATTAGCAGAAATTAAAGTAGGAATTATTCTTGGTTTTACAGGACCAATCGAATCTTTAACTCCTGCTATGAGAGATGGTGCTAGAATGGCATTTGATGAAGCATCAAACTCTGGAAATCTTTTAGGTGGTGAATCAATTACTATCTTAGAAGCTGACTCAACTTGTGTAGACTCTGCTGCTGCAACTGCTGCTGCTGAGGATCTAGTTGCACAAGGTGTAACTGCTATTATGGGTGCTGACTGTTCAGGTGTAACAGGTGCAATTAATGCAAACGTTGCGGTACCAAATGGTATCTTAATGGTATCTCCATCTGCAACTTCACCAGGTCTAAGTAAAGTTCCTGATAATGGAACTTTTTGGCGTACTGCACCATCTGATGCAAAAGGTGGTCAAGTATTAGCTAAACTTGCTTTAAGCAGAGGAATTGAAAGTATAGCTGTAACGTATACTAACAATGACTACGGAAAAGGTTTAGCTGAAGTATTTGAAGCTTCATTTGCTCGTGGTGGCGGAACTATTACAGCATCAGCTGCACACGAAGATGGTAAAGCAGATTATTCATCAGAAGTTGGTGTTCTTGCATCAGCTGGTGGAGACGCACTACTAGTAATTGGTTATATCGATGATGGTGGAAAAGGAATGATCGAAGCATCTTTAGATTCAGGTGCGTTTGACACTTTTGTTCTTTCTGATGGTATGATTGGTCAATCAATTGTAGATAATATCGGTGCTGATCTTGAAGGATCATTTGGCTCTATGCCAGGTGCAATTTCAAAAGGTTCAGCTAAGTTCGGAGAACTAGCTGCTGCAAATGGCATGGATGGAAGTGCTCCATATGTTGGAGAGTCTTATGATGCTGCAGCAATTATTGCTCTTGCAATTCAAGCTGGTGGATCTGCTGATAAGCAATCAATCCTAAACAATATCGCTAAAGTATCTAACGCTCCAGGTATTGTAATTAACCCTGGTCAATTATCATACGGCTTACAAATGTTAGCTGCTGGTAAAGATATTGACTACCAAGGTGCAACAGATGTAGAATTTAATGCGTTTGGTGATGCTGCTGGTGCGTTTAAAGAACTAGAAGTTAGTGGTGGCGAATTCGTTACTGTTGGCGCTCTTTAATACTTAAAAATTATTTTAATTTAACCCCAGCATTTAGCTGGGGTTTTTTTATGAGTGTCTTACTTTCTCTGGAATAATTCCCTTAGGCCTATAACGTAATATTAATAATAATATTAAGCCCATAAATAAGTATCTAAAGTAAGGAACGCTATCGAGTAAATGTAATTTTAAAGAATTAGTTGGCTCTAATCCGACAGTAATTTGATTAATAATAAATGTTGTAAGTGGCGCAGCTTCAATCCAAGAAAACCATATGACAAAACCGCCAAATATAGCGCCTAAATTATTTCCACTACCGCCCACAATAACCATAATCCAAATAATAAAAGTGAAACGAAGTGGTCGATATCCTGAAGGTGTAAATAATCCATCCAAAGTAACAAGCATTGCGCCTGCAACACCTACAATTGCAGCTCCTATGACAAAAATAATTAAATGTTGTTTCACAACATCTTTACCCATTGCATTTGCAGCAGTTTCATTATCTCTTATAGCTCTCATCATCCTTCCCCATGGAGATAATTGAGCTTTGTTCGCAAAATAAAAAATTATCAACATAACAATCAGAAACAAAATAGCGTATGATAACTTTACAAATATTCCCGAACCATCAATTATAAGATTGTTTAAAACTTGTTGTCTATCACTTACATCAACAATGTTATTTAACTTTGATGAATTAAGATATGTAACTAAATTTATAAACCAATCAGCATTTTGTAAATCAATTTCATAAGGAACTGGTCTCTTTAAACCAATTACATTTTTTACCCCTCTAGATAACCATTCTTCATGTTTCAAAACACTAACAACTATTTCTGAAATTCCTAGAGTTACAATTGCCAAATAATCAGATCGTAATCCAAGAGCTACTTTACCAATTACAAATGCAACACCTGCAGCAAATAAACCTCCTACTATCCAAGAAAAAATTATTGGTAGTCCAAGACCACCTAAAAACCCTGCTATTGCAGGATTAACATCTTCAATATTATGTGTGGCGTTTAAATAAAAATGTCTGATAATTAGAATACCAAAAAAAATTATAAGAGAATTTAAAATATACCTATTTCTTTTTTGGATTACCGTTTTATTAATATACATTACAGCTATTACTAATACGACAAGCAAAGCAAAACTGATACCTAACCCTCTACCTCCGGCCTGCCATGACTCAACAATGGGAGGGTAAGAAACAAGCACTGCTGCTAATCCACCCATGGCAAGAAAGCCCATCACACCAAAATTAATTACTCCTGCATAACCCCAAGAAATATTAACTCCCATTGTCATTATTGCTGAGATAATACACATATTTAAAATTACTAAACTTACTGACCACCCTTGAATGAAGCCTACAAAAATAAAGAGGGAGATCATTATTATAATAGCTACCCATTCATATCTTTCAAACTTCATCATAAGACTCTTCCTTTAAATATACCTGATGGTCTAATCAATAAGACGATGACTAAAATTGAAAATGATACAGCAAATTTATAATCTGTTGAAAGTAATTGAACTAAACCTGTTGGCTCAATAGAACTTGGAAGTATATATACAAAGAATTTCTTATAAGCATACGTTACCATAATTTCTGAAAACGCGATGACATAACCACCTATTACAGCTCCAAAAGGACTACCAATTCCTCCGACAATTGCTGATGCAAATATTGGCAAGACTAAATTAAGATAAATAATTGGTTTATAACTTTTATCTAAACCGTAGAGTGTACCCGCAACGCATGCCAAGACGCCTACAATAACCCATGTAGTAAAGACTACTCTATCAGGATTAATACCAGACAATAATGCTAAATCTTCATTATCAGAAAATGCTCTCATTGATTTTCCAGTTTTTGTTTTTTGTAAAAACCAAAAAGTAAAAGTTAAAAGTAAAATAGTAATTAATATTGTAATAACTTGAGATGATTTTAATGCTAATCCTTCATTTAAACCTGTCATTACTTTAAACTGTTTCGCTTTCATTATAAATTTCTGCCCATCAGAAAATTTTATAGTTTCTGTTCCAATTATAATTCTTATTATTGCATTTATTACAAACATAACCCCTATTGAAACCATTGCTAAAACAACAGGAACACTTTTTTGATATCTGTAATATTGAAAAACAAATTTATCAGAAATAATACATAGGATAATTGTTGCTATAATTCCTACAGGTAAAGCTAACAAGGCAGTTGGCAGAATTCCTAAACCAATATTTTGTGATTGAAAAAACCACGTAAATAAAATTGTTATCATCGCTCCAAATGACATAATTTCACCGTGTGCAAAATTTGCAAAACGAAGTATGGCATACACGAATGTAACTCCTAGTGCGCCGAGTGCAAGTTGGGAGCCATAAGAAATGCCTGGAATAATAATAAAATTTAGAAGTACAATTATAGAATTTAGAAAATCAATCATTTTAACCTCCTAAAAAAGACTTTCTAACTTCTGGATTATTCAATAGTTCTTCTCCTGAACCTTCTCTACTATTTTTACCATTTACTAATACGTATCCTCTATCAGCAATACCAAGTGCTTGTTTTGCATTTTGTTCAACCATTAGTATACCTACACCTGTTTTACGAACTTCTATGATTCTTGAAAATAACTCATCCATTACTATTGGTGATACTCCTGCAGTCGGTTCATCTAACATTAAAATTTTAGGTTTAGTCATAAGTGCTCTTCCAAAAGCCACTTGTTGTCTTTGACCTCCAGATAATTCTCCTGCACTTTGATTTCTTTTTTCTTTTAAAATAGGAAAAAGGTCATAAACATCATTAATAGTATGAATAATGTCATCCTCTCTTAAAAACCCTCCCATTTCTAAATTTTCTTCTACTGTCATACCAGTAAACACATTGTTTGTTTGAGGAACAAATGCCAATCCTAAATTAATTCTGTTTTGAGGTAGCATTGAAGAAATTTCCTTATTTGAATATTCTACGGAACCTGAAGTTAAACTTAACATTCCTAGCAATGCTTTCATTGCTGTTGATTTACCTGCTCCATTTGGACCAACAATGACAACAATTTCACCCTCGTTTACTTCTATATTAATATCTTTAATGATATCAACCCCTCCATATCCAGCTGTTAAATTTTTACCAATTAAATTATTCATAGAATTCTAATTTTTATTAATACCTTTTCCTAAATAAGCTTCTATAACTGTATCGTTATTTTTTACCTCATTAAAATTTCCTTTAAATAAAACTGAACCTTCTGCCATTACAATTACAGGATCACAAATTTTTTCAATAAGATCCATATCATGTTCAATAACGAAAAAAGTATAATTCTTTTCTTTATTTAATCTTAAAATTGCATCCGTAATTTCATTGAGAAGTGTTCTATTAACTCCAGCTCCTACTTCATCAAGTAAAACGATTTGAGGATCAACCATCATTGTTCTCCCTAACTCAAGTAGTTTTTTCTGACCGCCAGATAAGTTACCCGCAAGTTCTTGAGTTAAATGACTTAAATTTAAAAAATTTATTACTTCTATAGCTTTTTGTCTTATTTCTTCTTCTTGTTGTTTTACTTTAGCATTACTTAATAAAGCATATGATAATTTTTCACCAAATTGATTTGGTGGTACCATCATTAAATTTTCAAGAACAGTTAATGTTGAAAATTCATGGGCAATTTGAAAGGTTCTTAGAACTCCTTTAGAAAATAATTCGTGAGGTTTTAAAAAAGAAATATCTTCATTATTAAGAATTATATTTCCCTCATCTGGATCATATAATCCTGCAATAGTATTAAATAATGTTGTTTTTCCTGCTCCATTTGGACCGATTAAGCCTGTAATTGAACCCATTTCAACTTTCATTGATGCGTTATGGACTGCTTTTAGTCCTCCAAAAAATTTATTAACCTTATTTATTTCAAGCATTATGTAATTTCTTTAAATTTCCATTTAATTCTGCATTAAGAACTAACCCCAGAGATATAATTATAGCAAGCATTGCTGATCCCCCATAAGAAACTAAAGGCAATGGAATCCCAACAACAGGCATTAAACCAGATACCATAGATATGTTCATTATCACATATATAAATAAATTGCTGCCAACACCGATAGAGAGAATTCTACCAAAAATATGGTTTGATTTAATACTTATATAAAAACAGACTGATATTAATAATAAAAATAGTAAAATTATAAACATAGTACCAATAAAACCAAATTCTTCTCCAATTAATGTAAAAATAAAATCAGTTTGTTTTTCAGGTAAATACTGAAGATATGATTGAGACCCCTCTAAAAAACCTTTACCAGTTAGACCACCAGATCCTAAAGCAATTTTTGATTGTATAAGTTGATATCCTCTTCCAAGTGCATCAGCCTCAGGATTTAAAAAAGAGAAAATTCTATCCTTTTGATATGGTTGTAGATAATTTAATGCCAAAGGAATGGAGAGAATTAAAACAAAAAACCCTAATATAAACTTCCATATTCTTATTCCACTTGCAAATAAAATAAAAATTCCAAGCATTGCTATACTTAAAGCGGTTCCAAGATCTGGCTGTATAACAACTAAAGTAAATGGTAAAAATAAAATTAATATTGGAAAAAATAAATTTTTTATTCGCTTAATTTCATCAAATTTTAAATCATGATAAAATCTAGCTAGTGCTAGTATTATAGTTATTTTTATTAATTCTGATGGTTGGATACTAAAACCAAATACGTTTATCCATCTAGTTGCCCCTTTGCCAAAAACACCTATTAATTCAACTGATAGCAAAAGTAATAATGATAATATAAAAAAAATATACGCATATTGATAAATAAATTTTATATTTATAAAAGCTAAGATAATTGCTAAAAATATAAAAAGTACCAATCTAATTAAGTGTCTTGATGCCCAAGGATTATATGATCCTCCTGCTGCAGAATATAAACCTGCTGCACCAATAAAAGAAATTAATATTATTAAGAAAATCAATAAATAATTTAAGTTTTGAATTTTATTTAACATTAAATTTCTAAATTTTTTGTAAATTGAAAAATTTCTTTAGCTATGGGTGCTGCAGTTGATGCGCCTGAGCCTCCATGTTCAATAACAACAGAAACAGCATATCTAGGATTTTCGACCGGCATATATCCAACAAATAAAGCATGATCTCTTTTTTTCCACTCTACTTCTTTTTTCCTAAAATCTTCACTTTCTCTCTCAGCTACAGTTATTCTTCTAACTTGAGAAGTTCCTGTCTTACCTGCAAAAGGTGCAGATTCAGATCTCGAATTATAAGCTGTACCTTTACTCTCATTAACAACTTTAAACATTGAATTTTTAATAATTTTAATAGCATTTTGGTATTTTTCTAATTTTTCAAACTCTATTTCACTATTTTGTTTGATAATATTTGGTTTAATATTTTTTCCATTAGAAGCAATAATTGAAGTCATTACAGCCAGTTGTAGTGGGTTAGTTAATACAAATCCTTGACCAATAGCAGATATTAGAGTCTCTCCAGGATACCAACTTTCATCGTATTTTTTCTTTTTCCAATCCCGTGAAGGAATAATTCCTTTTTTTTGATTAGGTAAAGAAATGTCATATATTTTACCTAAACCAAAATCTTGAGCAACTATAGAAATTTTATCTATCCCAATTTTTTTTGATATTTCATAGAAAAAAACGTCGCATGATTCTTTAATAGCATCACTAACATTCATCGAGCCATGACCATTATTTTTCCAACAATGATAAAGTCTTTCACCTAAACTAATTTTTCCACTACAAAAATGTTTAGTATTTGTATCAATAATGCCATGGACTATACCCGCTATGGCAACAACCATTTTAAAAGTTGAGCCAGGAGCATACAAACCTTGAATACATCTATAAGTAAGTGGCGAAAGTTCATTTTCTAAAATTGAATCCCAATATTCCTTATTCGGTTTTTGTATAATTTTATTTGGATTATAAGATGGAGTTGAAGCCATACATAATATGTTACCATTCTTAATATCCATAAGTACTACAGACCCTGCTTTGTGTTCTTTTAATAAATTTAAAGCATATTGTTGAATTCTAAGGTCAATAGTTATCTGAATATCATTTCCTTTTTGACTATCTTGCCTTGATATTTCACGAATTACTCTTCCATAGGAATTGACTTCAATTTCTCTCTTTCCTGATTTGCCAATTAAATTAGGATTAAAACTTTTTTCAATACCATCTTTCCCTATCTCTAGATTAGGCATATTTGAAATAAAAGGTAATTCAACTTCTTCCCGATTGGGTTTGTTTGTATAACCAATTAAATGTGAAAAAGTATTATCAAACTGATAAGTTCGCATATAATCTTGAGAAATAAATATACCTTCAATATTAAGTTTGTTTGATTCTATTTTTTCGAGTTGTGACCAATTAATATTTTCTAAAACTTTTATTTTTTCAAATTTCTTAACCTTTTTAGATAATTGTATTATTTTCCTTCTGTCACTAAAATTTATTTTTATAATTTGATTTAATTCATTTAGGGATTTATTAATATTCTTTGTATTTTCAGGAATTATGTATACATCAAATACTTTTATATTAGATGCTAAAACTTTGTTATTAGTATCATAAATCTTACCCCTAATAGGGTAAATAATTTCAACGTCTATTTGATTGTTTTTTGAAAGAGTTTTATATTTTTGTGAATCTTTTATTTGAATATCATACAATCTCCAGCCCACAATACCAAAAAAAGATACTTTTAATAAATATAATAAAAAAGTTCTTCTGTTTAAAACTGAGTATTGTTTTTTATCATCCGAATAAAACATTTCACTTATCCAACTTAATAAGCAAAAATACAGAAGGAATAAAAATAATTAAAGCAATTAAAGTTAAATTGTAAATTGAACTCATATTAAATTTATAATTGTGTATTAGATTTGCTAAAAATTGCTCAATAAAAAACAAAACAACTAAAGTTATAAAATAAATAACAATTATTTGAAACGACGATAATCTAATTAAATATTTTCTCAATAATACAAATAACATTAATAGAGATAAAAAAGTTATTATATGTGCTCCTATATTATTTAATAGCAATATATCGAACAAAATTCCGAATATCAGGGCAACTATATAAAGATAATAATGATAATGGTAAAAAATTATATAAATATAAGTTAAATGAAATAATACATAGAATGAATTATTGATATTAGGCAGTAGAATAAAAGAGTTTACAGAAATTGAAAAACTTATAATTAAAATGATATTTAATTTAATAGTGGAATTAAAAAATTTGGAAAACTCCATTATTTTGAAGTAACGATTTGTACATAATCTATATTTTTAAAATCTACAAATGGTAAAACAAAAAATCTATTTTTTTCAACTTTAGCTACTTTTCCAACTAAGAGATCTACAGGAAATATTTGTGCCGTACCACTTGTAACTACAATATCTCCTAATCTAGGCATTTTATTTTCTTTAACAAATGAACTTACTAGATATTTTCCATCTCCACTTCCAGAAAGTAAAGAAAAAATTCCATCAGATATAGATTTTACTGAAATAGATAAATTAGGATCAGTCAAAAGAATTAGTCTTGAATTATTTGAAGTTGTATCAATTACCTTACCTATTAATCCTCGTTCATTAATAGCTGACATATTTATTTTAATGTTATCTTCGTAACCTGCATTTAAATTTATTAATTTACTATAAATTGTATCATTTCTATTAATTAGTGATGCAGTCTTAACCAAAATTAAATTATTATCAGTTGCATTTAACAATTTTTTTAAAACTTTATTCTCTCTTGAATTTTGAATAGCTAATGTTTGCCATTTTTTTAAACGAATTATTTCTTCTTGAAGAATTTTGTTTTCAAATTTTAAACTTCTAAATTGTTTATATTCATCAATAAAATTTGAAAAAACATTTACTGGTGCTGATATAAATCTCGTAATAGGAATGATTACAGAACTAGATAAATTTTTAATTCCACTTATAAGGTAGTAGTCGGTTTTAGAGAAAAATACTAAAAGAAACGAAAGTGTTACGACAGAAATAATAGTAAAGTTTTTTACAAATCTTGATAATTGAAAAACTTTTATTTGGAACTTTGGAGCCATTTTAATTGTTAGTCAGAGGCAAACACATCGCTTAGTTTTGATTTTTCTTCAAGTGCCTGACCTGTTCCCATTACAACACATAAGAGAGGATCCTCTGCTATTGATATAGGTAGACTCGTTGATCTTCTTAAAACCCTATCAAGATTATGTAAAAGAGATCCACCGCCAGTTAACATAATTCCTCTTTCAACAATATCTGCAGATAATTCTGCAGGTGTTTGTTCTAAAGCTCTTTTAATTGTGTCGATAATTTGAGCTACTGGTTCAGCAAGTGCTTCTGCAATTTGTCTTTGAGAAATTGAGATTTCTTTTGGTAGACCTGTAATTAAATCTCTTCCTTTTACACTCATAGTTCTACCATCTCCATCATCTGGAGGACATGCAGAGCCAATATCTTTTTTCATTCTTTCAGCTGTGGTCTCTCCAATTGCTAATTTATGAGTTGTTCTCATATATTCCATAATAGACTCATCAAATCGATCTCCCGCAGCTTTAACTGAAGTGGAATTGACAACGCCTCCAAGAGATAAGACAGCAACCTCTGTTGTACCACCACCTATATCAACAACCATAGAGCCTGTTGGTTCTGCAACTGGAAGACCTGCACCTATAGCTGCAGCGACTGGTTCTTCAATCAAATAAACTCTTCTAGCTCCAGCAGCATCAGCTGACTCTCTGATCGCTCTTCTTTCAACGTTTGTAGCGCCAGAAGGTACACAAATAACAATTTGAGGATTTGATAGAGATCTTCCTTTGTGAACTTTTTTAATAAAGCTTTTTATCATTTGTTCAGCAACATCAAAATCAGCAATTACACCATCTTTCATAGGTCTTATGGCTTTTATTTTTCCTGGTGTTCTTCCAAGCATTTGTTTTGCTTCATTGCCGACAGCCAAAACTTGTGTATTTCCATCATTTTCAATTGTTGCAACAACTGAAGGCTCATTAAGAATAACACCTTCTCCCTTCACATATACTAAAGTATTTGCAGTGCCCAAATCTATAGCCATGTCTTTAGAAAATAAACTAAAAAAACGATCAATTACCATTAATTAAACTCCCTCAATTTTTAAACTTGCTGTATTCTCCTTAATAGATTTAGTTTTTTTAAATATCAATCTGTTTACAGCATTTATATAAGCTTTTGCTGAAGCGACAATTATATCAGGATCACTTCCTTTTGCTTGGGATGATAGATTATCGTCTTCAAGTCTGACAGTTACCTCTCCTTGTGCATCAGTCCCTGCTGTGATTGCATTTACTTGATAAAGTTTAAGTTTAAATTCAGTGTTAGTAAGTTTTTTTATTGCGTTAAAGGTAGCATCAACAGGACCATTACCATTAATTTTTGTATTTTCCAATTTATCGTTAATTTCTATCTTTAATTTAGCTTCAGCTTTTTCAACAGACCCAGCATTTACTTCTAAAGATACAAATTTAATGTGTTCATCGTATGACGAGGTTCTATCTTCTGCTAATGCAATTAAATCCTCCTCAAAAATTTCTTTTTTCTTATCAGCTAAATCTTTAAATCTTCCAAATAATTCCATTAAAGTATTATCTCCAACCTCATAACCAAGTTCTTTTAATTTTTCTGAAAAAGCATGTTTTCCTGAATGTTTGCCAAGAACTAATGAAGATTTGTTTAGTCCAATAGACTCAGGAGTCATGATTTCATAAGTGCCAGCATGTTTAAGCATACCATCTTGGTGTATTCCCGCTTCATGTGCAAAAGCATTTGCGCCAACTATCGCTTTGTTTGGCTGAACTGGGAAACCTGTTATAGATGATACTAATCTAGAAGCTTTCATAATGGACTCAGTTTTAATATCTGTATGATAAGGCATAAGATCTTTTTTTACTTTTAAAGTCATTACAATTTCTTCTAATGAAGAATTTCCAGCTCTTTCTCCCATACCATTAATAGTACACTCTACTTGTCTAGCCCCTTCTTTAATGGCTGCAACATTATTTGCAGTAGCTAAACCTAAATCATTATGTGTATGAGTTGAAAGGATTGCTTTATCTATGTTAGGAACATTATTTTTTACATTTTTAAAAATTTTTCCAAACTCTTCTGGTAGTGTATACCCTACTGTATCAGGGATATTAATAGTTGATGCACCACAATTAATTGCAAGCTCAATACATTTATATAAAAATTCTAATTCTGATCTTCCACCGTCTTCACAGCTCCATTCAATATTATCACAAAGGTTTCTTGCATGAGAAACAGTCTTTTGAATAGCTTCTAAAACTTCTTCTTCAGTTTTCTTTAATTTATATTTCATGTGTAGAGGACTTGTTGCAATAAAAGTATGAATTCTTGGTGATTTAGCATTCTTTACTGCCTCCCAGGCACGATCAATATCCTTAAAGCTTGCTCTTGCTAAACCAGCTATGGTTGAATTTTTTACGCATTTACTAACTTCAGAAACTGCTTCAAAATCTCCATTTGAAGCAATTGGAAAACCTGCTTCAATAATATCAACTCTCATTGAATCAAGTACTTCAGCTATCTGAAGCTTTTCATCTAAATTCATTGATGCTCCTGGAGACTGCTCTCCATCTCGAAGGGTTGTATCAAAAATATAAATTTTTTCAGTCATTTAATAATTATACACTAATAAAAATTTTATTAAACTTTCATCTAGTTTTTAGATTTATCAACCATTTTTCCTTCAGCAATCCATGGCATTAAAGTTCGTAACTTTTCACCAACTGCTTCTATTGGATGTTCGGCCTGTTCTTTTCTCATTACTTTGAATTTAGTTTGACCACTCTGATGTTCTTGCATCCATTCTTTAGCAAATTGACCAGATTGAATTTCAGAGAGAATTTTTTTCATTTCTTTTTTTGTTTCATCAGTAATTAATCTTGGGCCTCTTGAATAATCTCCATACTCAGCTGTGTTTGAAATTGAATATCTCATGTTTGCCATTCCACCTTCATATAAAAGATCAACAATAAGTTTTACTTCATGAAGGCATTCAAAATAGGCCATTTCAGGAGCATATCCTGCTTCAACAAGAGTTTCATAACCAGCTAAAATTAAATGTGTTAATCCACCACATAAAACAGATTGTTCTCCAAAAAGATCAGTTTCACATTCTTCTTTAAAGGTTGTTTCAATAATTCCAGCTCGTCCACCACCAATAGCTGATGCATATGCAATACCTATTTCTAAAGCATTGCCTGAGGGATTTTTATCGACGGCTACTAAACAAGGTACACCTGCACCTCTTACGTATTCAGCTCTTACTGTATGACCAGGGCCTTTAGGTGCGACCATAATAACATCTATTCCTTCTTTAGGTTTTATTAAATCAAAGTGGATATTTAATCCATGAGCAAACGCGATTGTTGTACCTTCTTTAATATTTTCAGATATGTCATTTTTGTAAATTTCAGATTGAAGCTCATCAGGAGTTAACATCATAATAACATCAGCCCAACTTGCAGCCTCTGCAGGTGTCATTACTTTAAAATTAGCTTGTTCTGCTTTACTTCTTGAATTTGAACCTTCTCTTAAAGCAATTGAAACATTTTCTATTCCAGAGTCTCTTAAGTTCATTGCATGAGCATGGCCTTGACTTCCATATCCTACAATTGATATTTTTTTATCTTTTATTAAATTTAAGTCTGCATCTCTATCGTAATATACTCTCATTATTCCTCCTCATTTTTTTGAATTGATGATATTGCAACGGGACCACTTCTTACAATTTCAACTTTCGTAATTTCGTTAATTTCTTTTATAAATCTATTTACTCTTTCTGACGCACCAGCAATTTCAAAAATTGTGGTATTATTTTCATTTTCAATTTTTCTAGCTCTGTAAAAATCACAAAGCTGATAAACTTTCTTTTTGTTTGTATCAGAAATATAAATATAAACTAAAGCAACTTCAGCTTCTACTGAGCTACCCTCTTGATCTAAATTTGTAACACTATGAACAGGAACGATTCTAAGTAACTGTTTTTCAATTTGGCTAACAACCTCTGAAGTGCCATGAGTTACAATTGTAATTCTTGAAATATTTTCATCATTACTAACTTCAGCTACATTCAAACTATCAATATTGTATCCTCTACCAGAAAACATTCCAATTACTCTTGCTAAAACACCTGGCTCATTATCAACTAATACAGTTAATATATGTCTTTTGGTCTCTGATACTTCATCAGGAGTAGCATAAACAGATTTATTCATTAAACTAAAATTTTTCCTTTTTCGGCTGATTTTTTATCTTGTTTTTGATCTTTACTTAACATCATTTCATTATGAGCAGAACCACTTTGAATCATTGGGAAGCAATTTTCTTCTTTAGTAACCCAAATATCTGCTATTACTGTATTTTTTGTTTCTATCATTTGAGTTATAACATCATCAAGTTCATCAGTTGTTTTTGCTCTTAAACCAACAGCTTTATAACTTTCAGCTAATTTAACAAAATCAGGCAAGCTATCAGTATAACTTTCAGAATATCTTCCACCATGTAAAAGTTCTTGCCATTGTCTTACCATTCCCATGTATTCATTGTTTAAAATAAATATTTTTACAGGTAATCTATATTGAACAGCAGTACTCATTTCTTGAATGTTCATTAGTATAGAGGCATCTCCTGCTATATCTACTACTAGAGCATCTGGATGTCCAATTTGAGCTCCAATAGCAGCAGGAAAACCATATCCCATAGTTCCTAAACCACCTGATGTAAGCCATCTGTTTGGTTCCTCAAATTTATAGAATTGAGCAGCCCACATTTGATGCTGACCCACTTCAGTAGTAATAAATGTTTTTGTATTTTTTGTTAATTCATAGAGTCTTTGGACCGCATACTGAGGTTTAATCTGTTTACCTTCATTATTGTAGTTTAAGCAGTCTACTTCTTTCCATTTATTAATTTTATCCCACCACAATTTTAATGAATCAATATCTATTTTATATTTTTTGTCTTTCCAAATCGAAATCATTTTTTCGACAACTTGTTTAACATCACCTATTATTGGAACATCAACATTTATTGTTTTGTTGATATTACTTTCATCAATATCAATATGAATTTTCTTTGAGTTAGGTGAGAAAGCATCAAGTCTTCCTGTAACTCTATCATCAAATCTTGCACCGATATTAATCATTACATCACATTCATGCATAGCCATATTAGCTTCGTACATTCCATGCATTCCAAGCATACCAAGTGAGTATTTATCTGATGAACCTACAACTCCCAGACCCATTAATGTCATTGTTACTGGTGACCCAACCATATTTATAAATTCTCTAACTAATTTTGAAGCTGTTGGACCAGAATTAATACATCCACCACCAATATAAAAAATTGGTTTTTTAGCTTTTGAGATTAATTCTACTGCTTCTTCAATTTTATTTTTTTCAAAATCAGGACTTGGTTCAAACAATCTATGAGAGGGAATAATAATTTTATTTTTTTCTTCATAAGTTCCTGAAGCAAATTGAACATCTTTAGGTATATCAATTAATACAGGACCTGGTCTTCCATTTTGAGCAATGGTAAATGCTTCATGAAATACAGAAGATAATTTATTAACATCCTTAACTAAGTAATTATGTTTAGTACATGGTCTCGTTATGCCTGTCGTGTCACATTCTTGAAATGCATCACTGCCAATTAAGTGTTGAGGTACCTGTCCAGTTATACATACAATAGGTACACTATCCATCATTGCATCAGTTAAACCAGTTACAACATTAGTTGCACCAGGTCCTGATGTAACAAGAACTACTCCAGTTTTACCAGTCGACCTAGCATAACCTTCAGCTGCATGTATAGCACCACCCTCTTGTCTTACTAAAACGTGCTTAATTGAATTCTGTTTAAATAAAGTGTCGTATATGGGTAATACCGCGCCACCAGGATATCCAAATACAACTTCTACGCCTTGTTCGGCTAAGCTTTTTAAGACAATTTCAGCACCTGTTATTTCATTATTCATTGATTTTAGCTCATAGGCTGTGGATAAAATAAAATCAATAAATTAGTTCAATTTTGCTCTAAATTAATGGATTTTAAGTCAATTTCATCAGGAAATTGATTAAATTTTTTAAAAATATTAAGATTTGAAGATCTCCACCAAGTATGTTGTCTTTTTACATAGTTTCTTGTTACTTGCTGTATTTTAGAAATACATTCCGCCATTGATATTTCGTTATTAAGATAAGATTGAATTTCAGGAACTCCGTGCGCTTTCATTATTGGTAAACTATTATTATAATTTAATTTTAGCAAATTTTTGACTTCCTCTATCGCACCATCTTCCATCATTAAGTGTGTTCTATTATCTACTCTTCTATAGTTTTCTTTTCTATCTGGAAGAAATAATAATATTTTGTAATTTTTTAAATTAATAAAATTTTTATTTTTACTTTTTTTCCAGTAACTAAATTTTTTCTTAGTAAAAATATTTACTTCCCATATTCTTCTTATTCTTTGAATATCGTTAGGCGCAATATTAATCATTGCATCACTGTCAAGCTCTTTAACTAAATTATAAAAATTTTCCTTACCAATTTTTAAAATCATTTTTTCTGATTCTATTTTTACTTTTTCTGGAATAGATGGAATTGAAACTATTCCATTAATTAAAGATTCTATGTAAAGACCTGTCCCCCCAACTAAAATAGGTGTTATATTTTTATCAACTAAATAATTAATTTTTTTTGATGCTTCCTCACACCATTTTTGAACATTAAATCTAACATCACCTTTTACAAATCCATAAAGATGATGATTAATTTTTTTTTGATCATTTATAGTTGGTCTAGCAGTTAAGATATTTAACTCATTATAAATCTGCATACTATCTGCATTTATAATTTCACCATTTAGTTTGTTCGCTAGACTTAAAGCAAATTTTGATTTTCCTGATGCAGTTGGGCCTAATATAAAATAGATTTGAGTTTTCAATTATTCTTAAATTTAATTGTTACCCAATTTTGCTCATCATCTCTAATTATTTTTAGTAATAATGAGGATCTGCCTGTTTTTTCTAAGGAATTTACCAATTCTTCAAATGAATTCATATTGCTAATAACCTCTCTATTAACTTCTGCGATTATGTCTCCATTTTGTAAACTACTATCAGTATCGTCAATTGAAATTACTTTAACTCCACTTTCATGATCTTCAATAGTAATTCCTAAAGATTCAATTTTTAAATTTTTTTCAATTTTTGTAGTTATTTTTCTTTCCGTAACTACCTCTCCAGGTAATTCTCCTAATATTACCTCAATACGGATTTTTTTATTTTTTCTCCAAACTTCTAATATTGCAGTCGAGCCTACATCTGACTCTGCAACAACTCTTGGTAGATCAGGCATCTTTTTAATTTCTATATTATTAAATTTTAAAATTACATCGCCCGGTTCTAATCCAGCAGTTTTTGAAGGACCATTAGGATTGACATTGGATATGAATGCACCTTTTTGATCAGGTAAACCAAGACTTTCCGCAAAATCCTTTGTAACAGGTTGAATTTGTACACCTAACCAACCTCTCTTAGTTTTTCCAAAATCTTTTAATTGTTGTACTATTTTTTTGGCACTGTTCGCAGGTATTGCAAATCCTAAACCAATACTTCCACCTGTTTGCGAAACAATTGCCGTATTGATTCCTATTACATCTCCATCTAAATTAAATAATGGTCCACCGGAATTACCACGATTGATAGATGCATCAGTTTGTAAAAATTTAACATATGGCCCACTACCTAAATCTCTTGAGATTGCAGATATAATTCCTGCTGTGACAGTTCCTCCCAAACCAAGAGGGTTTCCAATTGCAATTGACCAATCTCCAACTCTCATCTTATCTGAGTCTCCCCAACCAACATATGTAAGTTTTTTGTTTTTTGGATCAATTTTCAATACTGCTATGTCTGCTTTAGGATCTCTTCCAAGTAATTCAGCTGTAAACTCTGTTTCATCATTTAGAATAACAGTTATTTCATCAGCTCCTTCAATTACATGATTATTTGTAACAACTATACCATCTTCACTTATTATAAAACCTGAGCCAAGTCCTGTCATTGGTCGTTGTGATCGTCTTTGATCACGATCAAAATATTCTTTAAAAAAATCATCAAAAGGAGATCCCTCTGGAAATTGTGGTATTTGATTTTGGTTATTATTTTCAACAATAGTGGTTGATGCAATGCTAACTACTGCGGGAGATAATTGTTCTACTAAATCAGCAAAACTCTCAGGTACTGCAAGTAATGGTTTCGAAAATAAAATAGAAATTAAGAATATAAATTTAATTCTCATATTAATTGTCATAGTATTTGAACGTGAAATAAATAAGGCAAAGCCCAAGTAGTGCAAAAAATAAACTAATATTTTTTACAGTTTGTGGATTAATAAGAGAAAGCATATCAAGATATTTCTTTAAATTGTTCGCCAAGCAAAAATAGAGTACACCTTCAATGATCAGCACTAGACCTATGCTTATTAGTAATATTGTAAACATTAATTTTGGATATCTATTTCACCAAAAAATTTTTCACAAACTTCCCCAGGAGCAATTACCATGGACATCTCTGTATCTCCAAAAGTATCTTTACAAGCTTGCATTGTTCTTAAGAAATCAAAAAATTCCTCATCACGACTATAAGCATCACCTAGTATTCTATTTTTTGCAGCATCTCCTTCACCTCTTAGTATTGAAGATGTTCTTTCAGCTTCAGCTAAAATAACTGTTTGTTGTCTATCCGCTGATGCAACAATTTCTTTAGAAAGTTCTTCACCTTCTGCTCTTAATAAATTTGCTTCTTTTTCACGTTCAGAACGCATTCTTTGATAAACGTTATTAGATACTTGTTCGGTTAAATCTGTTCTTCCAATTCTAATATCTACAATTTTAACACCAAAAGATTCCTCATTAACTTTGATTTGTTTTTCAATTTCATTCATAATGTTGATACGTTCATCACTCAATAGTGAGGTTAAAGAGTATTGTGCAATTACACCTCTAACTGCCGCATTTATAATTCTTCCAAATCTATCTGAAAAAGTTGTTTCATTTCTAACTGTCTGATAAAACTTTAGAGGATCAACAATGTTGTATCTAGCAAATGAATCAACAATGATCCTTTTTTGATCTGAAAGAATCATTTCTTCAGGTTGGGGATCGAGATTAAGTAATCTAGAATCTAAAAAAACAGCATCTTGAATAAATGGAATTTTAAATTGAAGGCCAGGTTTTGTAACAACTTTTCTTGGGTCACCAAATTGAAGCACTAAAGCTTGCTTAGTTTCATTTACAATAAAAAAAGCTCCAGTAAAAGTAAGGAAAATAATAAATAAAAATAAAACTATTAGTAAATTTCTTGCACTAAATCTCATCTTAATTATTTCCTGACTTTTTAAGTTCATTTAATGGAAGGTAAGGAACTACACCTTGTCCATTTCCAGTGTCATCTAAAATTATTTTGTTCTTACCCTCTAGAACTTCTCTTAAAGTTTCTAAATAAATTCTTCTCTTAGTTACTTCTTTCGCATCTTTATAACTATTGTAAACATCTATAAAGTTTTGTGCCACACCTTCAGCTTGTTTAACTACCTGCTCTTTATATGCTGTAGCAGCTTCAACAAGTTTGGCTGCTTCACCACGAGCATTAGGCACAATTCTATTCAAGTAAGTGTTTGCTTCGTTAACTAATCTTTCTTTATCTTGTCGTGCTCTCTGAACTTCATCGAAAGCATCAATAACTTGATCAGGCGGATCAACACTTTGAAGCTGAACTGATTGAATTAAAACACCACTTTCATAAGAATCTAAAACTATTTGTAATTCATTTCTTACAACTTGTTCAACCTCTTGTCGACCTTCTGTAAGTAAGAATTGAAGATCTCTTTGACCGACGACTTCACGTACAACACTTTCAGACATATCCTTTACGGTAAGTTCTGGATTTCTAAGCTTGAATAGAAAATTTCCAGCATCTTTAATTTTGAAGAGTACTGTGAATGCAACGTCTGCTATGTTTTGGTCACCCGTAAGCATTAAACTTTCTTCAATAACTTTTCTCTCTGCATTTGAATTTGAGCCAAAACCAAGATCACTTGCGCTTCTAAATCCAACATTGATTTTTCTAATTACTTCAACTTTAGGTGTAACAGTTTGACCGATAGGAGTAGGAAAAAAGTAATGTAATCCAGGCTCAGTTGTTTGACCATTCCATCTTCCAAATAAAAGTTCTACACCCTGTTCATCAGGTTCAACCCTATAAAAACCAGTAGCTAACCACAGTAAAACAGCTACAATTATAAAAATTGAAAGATTACGCCTTCCACCAAATTTAAAGTTTCCAAATCTATCTTTTGCTTTTCTTATTGAATCTTCAAAATCTCTTCTGTTTGGACCGTCTCCAGACCCTCCTGAGCCCCAAGGGTTGTTATTTCCACCTGATCCCCAAGGATTATTGTCGTTGTTATTTTTATTCCAGTTCATATATTATTGATAATATTGGCTCTATCTACTAACACTAATTATATTATTTAATAACTAATATTTGGGTAAATCTGGAAAAATCAAGTATGTCTGATGAAATTTTATCTTTAATTTTCACATTTTCTAAGAAATTTAGTGATCCTGAAACAAATCTTAGTTTTGATCCTAAAAATCAAAATATTTCAGCAATAGTAAAAGAGGGGAATGTAAACATTTCTTTACTTGTGAAAGGTCAAAAAGAAGATTTATACCTAAATATCGCAAGATTGCTTAAAAATAATGTTGAGCAAATTTCTGGAGTACTTTCTGTGAATGTAATTATAAACTCAGATGTAGAGAGTACTAAAACAAATAATAATGATAATAAAAGATTTAAAATTGATGCAAAAAATATTGTTGCAATTGCTAGTGGTAAAGGCGGAGTTGGCAAATCAACATTTTCTGTAAATCTCGCTACTGTATTAAGCTCACTAGATCTTAAAATTGGTTTACTTGATGCAGATATTTATGGTCCTAGCATTCCTAGAATGATGGGTATTTCAAAAAAACCTATAATGAATGAAAACAAAAAACTTGTTCCTTTAGAAAATTATGGAATAAAATTAATGTCTATTGGCTTTATTCTTGACTCTGAGGCTCCTACAATTTGGAGAGGACCAATGGTCATGAAAGCATTAGAGCAAATGTTTAATGGAGTTGAATGGGGAGAATTAGATTATCTTATAATAGATCTACCGCCTGGCACTGGAGATGCTCAGCTTACATTGGCTCAAAGTTCAAAACTTTCAGGATCAATTGTAATCTCTACACCTCAAGATGTAGCTCTTACTGATGCTAGAAAAGGAATAAATATGTTTAAAAAAGTAAATGTTGATATTCTTGGTATTGTTGAAAATATGAGTTATTTCATATGTGATAATTGTAATCAAAAACATTATATATTTTCAAAAGATGGTGTGAAAAAAGAAGCTGAAGAGTTTAACATACCTTTCTTAGGAGAAATTCCTATTGATACAAATTTAAGAATTCTATCTGATAAGGGAATACCTGCTTTGATAGATAATCCAGATGGTGAAATTTCAAAAAAATTTATATCAATTGCTAAAAATTTAAAAAAATCTCTGGATTAAACATTCATCAGAGCATCAATTTTTTCATGATGCTGATAGTTTATTAATTTAAAATCATTTACGTTGTATTTAAAAAAATCTTTTGTTTCGAATTGAAGCTCAGGTAATTTTTTAGGCACTCTTTCTAATTGGATTCTAACCTGCTCAAAATGTTCTTTATAAATATGAAAATCTCCTAAAGAATGAATAAAAGTTCCAACTTCTAATTTACACTCTCTAGCCAACATGTGAGTTAAAAGACTATAACTAGCTATATTAAATGGAACTCCCAAAAACATGTCACATGACCTTTGATATAATTGGCAGCTTAATTTGTTATTAGAAATAAAAAATTGTGAAAATGCATGACATGCTGGCAATGACATATTTTTAATTTCTGGAGGGTTCCAAGCAGAAATTATATGACGCCTTCCATTTGGATCTTCTTTGAGTCCTTTAATTAAATTTAAGACTTGATCTTCTCCATTAAAATTTCTCCATTGAACTCCATAAATTTTACCAACATCACCTTCAAACCTTGCTTTTGGTTTCCAATAATCTGCTTCAGCATTTTGTGTCCAAATAGTTTTTTTATCTTTTAAATTTCCTCTTGAATCATTGTATAAAATTTCAGCAAGTCTTCTTTCATCATCTGAACCTTCGATGAACCACAATAATTCTGAAACTACAGATTTCCATGCTAGTTTTTTAGTCGTTATAGCAGGAAAACCTTTTGATAGATCATAATGCATTTGATAACCAAAAGACTTTCTAACACCACCCGCTCTACTTTCAACATCAGAGCCATTATCATAACAATATCTCAGAGCATCTAGGTATTGTTTCATCTTTCCCAAACCTATTTCGTCCCCATATTGGTGGAGACGCCGGGTACCGCCCCCGGGTCCGAATAACTTATTGCACAAAGCATTTATTATCTTAGTTGCAAAGCAACATTTTCATTATACCTTAAACTAATTATACTTGAAAGTTTTGTCTTGAAACCTAGCAATTAAAAAAAAAAATTGTTACTAATTAAGACATAAAAT